>NZ_CATVYQ010000095.1:0-2540 GCF_958348295.1 uncultured Holdemanella sp. | reverse complement strand
TGCCCTATGTAATCTTATAGCGTATCTAGACCCCAACTATTTTTATATAGTCGTTTTTTTATATTCAGCATAATTTTATTTAAATTTGAACAATTGTTCCAAATTTAGCCTGTATATTATTCACGTAGATAACCGGTTATTCTACAAAATAACGAAAGGAGAAAATAGTATAAAGTAATACTATTTAACATTTAAAATATGTCAGATCAATTTGTTTTACAAGCTCAAAAATATTTAAATAACACTTATCAAAACAACAACCAATGGGTTATGTTGACTGAAAACGGAAATACTGGAACAGCTATGATGGAAGGATTGGTTCGTGCATTCCAGCTACAAAAATGGAGTACCGAATGCAACAGGTTATTTAGGTCCTTATACAGTTCAGGTAATGAAAAATCTGCCAACAATCTCTAAAATGGACCCTGAAGATGATGCAGATCCAAACGTTTGCTTGATTCAATGCGCTTTATTTTGTAAAGGATATCATGCAGGCGGCATTACTGGAATTTATTATACAAACGGAGTTAATGCCGTAAAAGAAATGCAAAGTGATGGAAGTATCGAAGTAACAGGAACTATTAATTGGAAAGTATGGATGGGATTATTCTCTCTTAACTGGTTCTAATTGGTCAGTGGTGGAAATTCAACTGTACGATTAATCCAAAAACAATTGAATGAAGACTGGTCAGATGTTATCAGAGTTCAGGCTTGTGACGGAATCATTTCGCGAAATACCGCCTTATCTTTACTAGGTGCACTTCAAGTTGCAGAAGGATTGGTAGATTGGATCGATGACTTGAGTGAATTAAATTTTGGCCCATCTACTTCAAACTATTTCCCTACAGCTCTACAGCAAGGTCAAAACGGCTCATACATCAAATACAATAAGATTGCACAATACGGATTGTATTTTAATGGTATGAATCAAAACCGATTCGATGGAATCTTTGATGGTGATATGACTTCCAATGTATCTCAATTCCAAGAAAAATATGGTTTAAAAGGAATGATTTCAGATACATTAGGAACGATTGGCGTATCAACAATGAAATCGTTGTTGACAAGCAAAGGAGACACTAATCGTAATGCATTGGCATGTGACTGCTCTACCGTTTTGAATCAAACACAAATTCAGGACTTATACAATGATGGTTATCGATATATCGGACGATATTTAACAGGTACAGTTGGAACTGGAGATAATGAAAGAAGCAAGGCAATGACCAAGTCCGAAATCAATATGATTCAAAATACTGGATTATCAATCTTCCCAATTTATCAGGATGGAGGATATTACGAGAATTATTTCAAAAAATCCATGCAAGGCAGCTACGATGCCATCACTGCTATCAATCAGGCAAAAAAACTTGGATTTACATCTGGAACAACTATTTATTTTGCAGTTGATTTCGATTGCTTGGAATATCAAACCGATGCTTACATCATCCCATACTTCCAGCAAATCAGAAATGCATTCAATCAAGGTGTATACAATACAAAAAATTATAAAATCGGAATCTACGCACCAAGATTTGTTTGTACAAAAGTATACGAAGCTGGATTATGTGACTTCTCTTTTGTCGCAGACATGTCTACTGGATTTAGTGGCAATCTTGGATACCCGATTCCAGAAAACTGGGCATTTGATCAATTTGTAGAATTCACTTATTCATCAACTCCAAATTTTGATTTAGATAATGTTGGTGTATCAGGGTTAGATGCTGGATGCAGAAAAGTTGATACTACACAAGATGACACAGATGAAGACCGTTTATATCAGGCACAGCGAAAATATACAAACTGTATATTAAGAAGTACAGGTCTATTAGACAAATTCTTAAATCTAGGCGTTGAATTTAATTTTGAAAATGGCTCATATAATCTTGGAACAACAGCTACAGAAAACATTATTATTTCTGCAATATTAAAAACATCTGAGTCATTAAAGCTTCATTCATCTTCTTCAAATACAATTTCAATCACATAGAATGGAAATGAATTAAGCAGTGGATTCAAAACAAGTGTGGATCAAATCAAATCACAAGTCCAAGATACTGAATTACAAGCTTATATTGAGAGCACTTTAGAAGATGTTGCAACTAGCGTAAAAGTCGGTAATATTTCATATCAAATCGTTTCAGCAGGTGTAAACACAATGAAACTAAGTTTAATCTGTGAGACAGACAATCTATTAGAATTTGACGATGTTACAGGAAACGTTTCAATTGAACTAGAATTTACAATCACTGCAACTGGAGATATGGAAGAATCTATTGATTTTTCTAATGTGGGCCAAGCCCTTTCTACTGTATTGCTAGCTTCTTTAATGATTGCACTTTGTTGTTTTGTTGGTGTTGAATATGCACCATTAGTAGTCTCTTGGTTTACAACTCAATATTTAGCTCAAGCATAGCTATTTGGTTATATTTTATGATGATAAATTAATTGCTAAAAGTGTTAAATAAAGGTTAGGAGTACTAATTCCAATGTCATTAAGTTAAGACAATTCTTAAATTTATGAGTCTTACCTATAAATA
>NZ_CATVYQ010000094.1:0-2552 GCF_958348295.1 uncultured Holdemanella sp. | reverse complement strand
CGTCATTTCTTAACTTAATGACATTGAGCCGAGATCGGCTTTTATTTTATTAAACAGTGCCTTGTGCTTTCATTGCTTTTGCAACTTTTAAGAAACCTGCAATGTTTGCACCTACTACATATTCTTTTTCATGACCATATTCTTTAGCTGTGTCACGGCAAGTTTCGAAGATATTTACCATGATGCTTTCTAATTTCTGATCAACTTCTTCGGCAGTCCAAGATAAATGTTGAGCGTTTTGTGACATTTCAAGACCTGAACATGCAACACCACCGGCATTACTTGCTTTACCTGGAGCATAGAATACACCGTTTTTCATAAGATAGTGGATAGCATCTGGTGTAGTTGGCATGTTAGCACCTTCGCATACAGCAAATACTTTGTTAGCTACTAATGCTTTTGCATCTTCTAAATCAAGTTCATTTTGAGTGGCACATGGAAGTGCAATATCACATGGAACAGTCCATGGACGAGCATTTGGTGTGTATGTTGCGTTTGGATGTTTTTCAACATATTCTTTAATACGTCCACGACGAACTTCTTTAATATCTTTAACTAAATCTAAATCGATTCCTTCTGGATCATAAACGAATCCGTTTGAATCAGACATAGTCACTACTTTTGCCCCTAGTTGTGTTGCTTTTTCACATGCGTAGATAGCTACGTTGCCACTTCCGGAAATGGTAACAGTTTTTCCTTCGAAGCTTGTTCCGTTATCTTTTAATAAAGCTTGTGTAAAGTAACATAAGCCATATCCTGTAGCTTCAGTACGAATTAAAGATCCACCGAATGTTAAGCCTTTACCTGTTAATACACCGCTATATTCATTTTTCAAACGTTTGTATTGTCCGAATAAATATCCAACTTCACGTCCTCCAACACCGATATCTCCTGCAGGAACATCTGTGTTTGGTCCAATGTGGCGGTATAATTCACTCATGAAACTTTGGCAGAAGCGCATAACTTCACGATCACTTTTTCCTTTTGGATCGAAGTCAGATCCACCTTTTCCACCTCCCATTGGAAGCGTAGTTAATGAATTTTTTAATACTTGTTCAAATCCTAAGAATTTGATGATGCTGATGTTTACTGATGGATGAAATCGTAAACCTCCTTTGTAAGGTCCGATAGCTGAGTTAAATTCAACACGGTAACCACGGTTTACTTGAGTTTTGCCATTATCATCAACCCAAGGAACACGGAAAATGATTTGTCTTTCAGGTTCTACAAGTCTTTCAAGCACATCATCGTCTAATTCTTCTGGATGTACATCGGCGATAATATTCAATGATTCGAATACTTCTTCAACGGCTTGAAGAAATTCTTTATCATTGGGATTTCGTTTTTTTACTGTTTCGTATAATTGCTCTAGGTCTTTCATTTTAAGTCCTCCCTTATTCAATACGTGATGATTATAACACAAATAATGAAAAAGTTTCATGAAAATATGAAAAAATTGTAAATAATAAAAACAAATATACAAATGATGGTAAAATGCACATAGCGAGTTCATATTTTGTATGCTATGATAGAACTCGGTGATGAGAATGAGAGAAAAATTATATCGTTTTATGCAAGGCAGATATGGTACGGATAAATTAAATCAGTTCCTATTTTATTTAGAAATTATTTTATTAGTGCTAAGTTTATTTTTTAGAAGAAACATTGTGATCAATATATTATTCTATATAAGTATCATTATTTATTTTGCACGTGCATTATCGAAAAATTATGTGGCTAGATCAATTGAAAATCAAAAATTTATTCGTGTTCAGGCAAAAGTAATTCATCGTTTTCAAGCTATTAATAAGTCTTTGAAGGATAAACAAAATAAGTATTTAGTTTGTCCTGAATGTGCGCAAATTATTCGTGTTCCTAGAAATAAGGGGAAAATTGAAGTACGTTGTCCTTCATGTAGAAAATCATTTGATGCGAAAAGTTAGTTGTCTTTACGCAAAGATGGAAACGTTGTAAAATATTTATAGATGTTGAGGAGGATTGAATGATGAAAATTGGTATGGCATGTGATCATGGAGCATATACATATAAGGAAGAAATCAAACAAATGTTGATTGATGAAGGCCATGAAGTTGTAGATTGTGGTTGTCATAATACAAATAGCGTAGATTATCCTGATATGGCAAAAGCGTGTGCAGATTTAGTAGTGAATAAAGAAGTGGATAAGGGTATTGTTATGTGTGGTACTGGAATTGGAATTTCAATTGCTGCAAATAAAGTAAAAGGAATCCGTTGCGCATTATGTACAGATGCAACTATGGCTCGTTTGACTCGTGAACACAATGATGCGAATATGTTGAGCATGGGACAAAGAACGACAGGTATTGAAACTTGTAAAGATATTGTTCATACTTTCTTGAACACTCCATTTAGTGAGGGTGAAAGACATAAGGGAAGAATCGCAAAAATCAGTGCAATTGAGGATGCTCAATAAGATTTAGGGATGCTTGGAAAAGTGTCCTTTTTTCTTTTTTTTAAATTGCTCAATTGTAAAACTAAATCCCATTGAGAAATAGTAAATACTACGAGGTTGA
>NZ_CATVYQ010000093.1:0-2558 GCF_958348295.1 uncultured Holdemanella sp. | reverse complement strand
CGTGCTTACAGCGTATAGCTGCTTAGCACATTATTGAATTATTAACGAACTATTGGGGAATAGTTATGGTCATAGATTACTATAAATATCAATATGTCATTAATTCTTTCATCAGTTTAAGTTAGATGGAATTATTGGTGATACTTCTATAAAATAATTGTTTGCTATGGATGAAAAAATAGTTGATTCAACATTACGACAGTTGGCACATAAGAAAAGAACCGTAAAAGATTTGATTTCTTTTCTTTCAAACAAATGTGAAGAAACTTCCAATTATACACTTTTGATAGGTGCAGGATGTTCTGTTACTTCAGGTATAGATTCGGGTGGTGATCTCATCAAAAAATGGAAAAAAGAAATTTATGAGTCTGAGAATACTGAAGGAATGAGTGAAGATGATTTCTGGAAAAGCCAGTATGAATGGTATGATAGCCGAAATCCATATTCTTCTTTGTTTCAAAAAAAATATGATTTACCACGTCAACGTCGTATTTTTGTAGAAAAGCAGGTTGCAAAGAAAGACCCATCTATCGGTTATGCGTATCTTGTTAAGTTGATAGAAGAAAGGTATTTTAATACTGTGTTTACGACAAATTTTGATGATTTGTTGAATGAGGCTTTTTATCGTTTTTCACCGGAGCGACCTATTGTCTGTGCACATGACTCTTCAATATCTAGTTAGGGTGTCCAGTTCTGTGTTCCAGTTTTTAGTATCAAAAACAATGTAATAACCATCTAAGTCATTGATAATCATTCGCTAAATAAACTATAATCTTGTGCGAATCTACATCAGACTTTTTGACAGTTAAATTTGTCTTATATTTTGTGCTTAATTTACTGATTTACAGTGTGCTAAGTTGCTAAAACATAATCAAAAACGAGAACATGGAACTGGACACCCTAGTTAATATTGGAACATAGAACTGGACACCCTAATATCTAGTATAACAATTACCTCTAGTCGTCCTAAAATTATAAAACTGCATGGTGACTATCTTTTTGATGACATTAAGAGTTCTTTGCGTGAGACGGAATCTTTAGACGATAACATGAAACGAAAGTTCATAGAATTTGCTAAAGATCATGGCTTGGTTGTTGTTGGATATGCTGGCAATGACAGATCTGTTATGGATATTTTGTCTATGCTCCTGCAAAGTAATGAGTACTTTAAGCATGGTATTTATTGGTGCATTCGTGAAGATGAAACTAATTTGAGTGATGACCTGAGGCATTTATTATGGAAAGATAGGGTTTATTATGTGCCAATAAAAGGTTTTGATGAGTTGATGTCTACTCTGAATCATTCGTTGACAGGACAATTGCCGATAAATAGGAAAATGCTTAGTAGTGAGCATCATAAAGAACTTATTGGCAAGTTGACAAATAATAAATATATCAAATCTTTACAGGAGAATCCTTTTATCAAAAAAGATATTGATGATCTTAATAAAATCGTCAATTCTAACATTGTTAGTGATTTTTTTAAATATATTAGTATTAAAAAAGTCGATGATGATGAACCTAAGCGTAAAAGTAAACTTAGAAAATTAAGTGGGAAAGAACGTGATGTCTTGGCAGAGTTGAACGCTTTGTATGAAGAAAAGAAATGCGAAGAATTACTTCTGAAAATAGATGAAAAATATAAGGAGGAAAAAGGTGAAACTCAATACGCATGTCGCTTGTTGGAATTAAAAGCAAAAACATTAAAGTTTTTCTTCTTTGATAAAAAGGAGGAACTCAGAAATACCTATCTTGAATTAATAAATTTAGATTCTAAACAAGAAGGTTATTATCTTGATGCTTTCTATGCAATGGCGAAACATGAATCCAAAATGTTTTTCTTGGAAAGGGCAATAAATGAATTCTCTTCAGATTTCTACTTGTATAATCAAAAGGCTCTATATTTGCTAGATTATGCACGTGATATGTGTTTTGCTGATAATTATTCAAAATTGCTCGACGATATAAAGACATGTATATCTAAGTCCTTGGAACTGAATCCTTCTCCAGAAAATGAAGCTTTGATGAGAATGATATCACTTATCAAACTTAAGGAGAGTGATTATGAAAAAGTAAAACAAGAAATAAAAGAGTTTATTGATACTCATGTAAAAAAAGGGACAGTATTGTATGGTCAAGTTGTATCGAAGTATTATTCTTATCTCTCAATGGATGAAAATAAGGCAATACAAATATTAAAGGAATTATGTGCTTTATATAGGGAGGCTGACGCTCCGTTGAAGTATGAAAAATGCTTAGTGGCATTATTGTCTTTATATGAGAAGAATGGTAATAAGGAAGATTATCGGCGAGAAGTTGAAGAATATAAGAAAGAGTTTGTTCCTTCTATTACGTTTGAGCATATTATCATGGAGGTTAGAGTCGCTTTCTTTGGAGATGTTGATGAAGTAGAAAAAGAAGTTTTAGCTAAGTTGGATAAATTGAGTGATATTAACGAGAAGATTTATTATAGAAAATTCTTGTTTAAACTTTATTTTAATACAACAATAGTTCGTTAATAATTCAATAATGTGCTAAGCAGCTATACGCTGTAAGCA
>NZ_CATVYQ010000092.1:0-2935 GCF_958348295.1 uncultured Holdemanella sp. | reverse complement strand
AGTACAAGCTCCCTTTTTTTATTTTACAAGTAATTTATACACCAATTTTAAAAGATAGTAAAGACATATAACATTATTTTCGAACAGGATTTCCATCCTTACCCCAAACACCAATACCAGTAATTGCACAAATCATTGAGAAAATTGGAACAATAAAGATAAACCATGCGTATGGAATATATGCGATAGAGCATCCAAGAACCCCCATTACATAAATTGTAGCAACACCCCAAGGCACGATTGGCGCTGATAAAGTACCAGAATCTTCAAGTGTTCTAGACAATACCTTACGAGAAATATTCATATCTTCATATGTAGATTCAAAAGTTTGTTCTGTAACAATAATTGAAACCGTTTGTCCACCAGCTGTCAAGAAATTTACAATGTAGCAATATACTAAAGTAACAAAAACTAAGATTGTACGATTCTTGATAAACTTTAATAATACATTTTTAGCTAAAACATCCAAAATACCTGTTGAAGTAATTACAGCTCCCATTACACTAGCCACCATAAATGTAACTAATAATTCAGACATCGAAAGAACACCACCACGGTTCAACATTGGATCTACTATAGATACACCTGTCTCAATACTGAATCCATTAAATGCATAATTCATAAGATCCACAAAATTTACACCTTGAAAAGCCATCGCAAATACAGCGGATACGACCACGGCAAGTCCCATTCCTAATAAAGATGGAAGTTTAAATACAGAAATCAAAATAACTAAAATAGCTGGTAAAATCAATAAGATATTAATTGTGAAATGCTTGCTTAAAGTATCCATAATCAATTTTTGTTGGGCAAGATCCATACTTCCCCCACTATAATAAAGTCCTGCAATTGTAAATAACACTAAGGCAACTACTGCAGCTGGAAGCGTTGTATACTGCATAGAGTGAATATGATCATACAAAGGCACTTTACTAACTCCACTTGCTAAGTTTGTCGTATCGGATAATGGAGACATTTTATCTCCTAGCCATGCACCAGAAACAACAGCACCCACTACCAATGGTACAGGAATACTTGTCGTAGAGGCAATTCCTACCATCGCAAGTCCCATTGTGGCTACAGAACCAAATGATGTTCCTGTAAATTCACTGGTTAAAGCACAAAGCACAAATGCTAACGGAACCAAAATTTTAGGTGATACCACTTGCATACCATAATACATCAAACTAGGTACCGTTCCAGCAGCCATCCAAATTCCTACAAGCATTCCAACCATAATGACAATCAAAAACGTGGGCATACATTCTGCTGCTGTTTTAATCATATTTTGTTCAACTTCATTCCATGGAATATTCAACAAACGCGTTGTAATTACAGACACAATAACTCCCGCAAAAACAGATAAAGTTGTATTACATCCCATATTTATCATAATAATAAGTACGGCAATAATCGCCAAAAATGATGTAACCGCAAATAATGTTGTCGGCTGTTTTCTTTCTTTATTCATACCAAATTCCTTCACTTTCATTTATAATAATTCTTCTTTCAAAAAGTTTAGAGCACCTTGCATTCTAGCTTCTCTAAACGCAAACGATTTAAAGCGATGCTCTGCCCCTTTGACAATAATGCATTTTGCTCTTTCTTTAAAAATTTCTTTATATTTATAACTACACTCACAAGAAGCCGTAATATCTTGATCTCCATGAATCGTACATACATTTTTATCAAATAAAGATGCATCTTTATATGGATCTAATGTACAGGCATCTTGATAAAATTTTAGGCTCAATTTTAAGCCTTCTACATCGGCACATCCATCTTTTTCAATATTTGAAACATCTTGACCACACAAAGTCTTATCCTTCTTTAAGTTATAAACTAAATCCGGTGCTGGACACCACAAAGATAAAGCTTGAATCATATCTTTACATTGTCCTGCCACCATACTTGCGACACAACCACCTAAACTACATCCATGAAGTGCAATTTTATTTGTATCGACAAAGTCCAAGGATCGAACATATTCCAACATGGCTTTGGCATCTAAGATTTCACTTGAAATCGTCATATCTTCAAATTTTCCATCACTTTCACCACTACCATTCATGTCAAAACGAACACTGGCGATACCCAATTCGCATAGTCGTTGCGATAATTCGTTATGAACAAAATTGATTTCATTTCGATCATCACAAAAGCCATGAAGAATAATAACCATTGGTACTTTTTGGCTTACATCATTTGGAATATGAAGCATACCACGAAGTGTTAAATTATCTCGCTTGATTTCTACATACTTTTGCATATATATTTCCCTCCGTTTCGGGTATAATACCACAAAAGCAACAAAATGTTTACTATTTTTTAACACTTGTGTGCATTATAAGTACAAATTAACCTCTCTGTTCGCAAAGAGGCTATTTTTTTCTGAAAATTGTTGCACTATATCCGTCGATTTTTTTACTTTCATACATCGCAGAATCCGCTCTACAATATAATTCATCAAAACTTAAATCTTCTTTCCCATCAAAGAAACAGGCACCAAGACTTAATACAACCGGATGATTATCTACCGATTCAACATGGATCTGTTTCAAATTTTCAAATAAACGTTTAAAGAAAGAATTTGCACACTTACGATTTGTAACACCCGGAATATACAACGCAAACTCATCTCCATCCAAACGCATTACTATATCTTTATCACGACATGATTTTTGAAGCGTATGCGCAATCGCAATACTGACTACTCCTCACCGCAAGCAGTGAGGGTTCTTAACTGACAACATTATGCAGCAATCGTACATTATTTTCAAACTTTGGATTCCTGTCTTTCTGTTGGAGCAGTGAACTTTACAATCAAGCACTACATTTAGTACATTAGCGATTGTTTTCTGTATCTCTACATGGAAGCATAGTGTTGATTACCAAATTAATTGCTACAAGAACATTTAAATTAAATTGTATACAT
>NZ_CATVYQ010000091.1:0-3234 GCF_958348295.1 uncultured Holdemanella sp. | reverse complement strand
ATTGTTGCGGATATAAGAATGAAGGAACAAAAGATTTAAAAGTAAGAGAATGGACCTGTCCAAAATGCCATTCAAATCATGACAGAGATGTAAATGCATCCATCAATATATTGATTCAAGGTATATTAGCAAATTAACTAAAAACAAAAACAACCGCAGGAACTGCGGGGATAGCTTGGTAAGAAAAGTTTCGATAGAAACCTGTTCCTAAGAATCTCGTCACTTCAGCGATGAGAGGTTCAAATATTAAGAGTGATTCATCATTCACAAAATATTACTACTAATTTTTTTCTTGCAGAAAATGAAATCCCTTATGTGGTAGAATCTGATTAAAAAATAGTAGAAAAGGCTAAAAAATAATTTCTTCTTTTATATTGTTTAAAAATTAGTAATTGAAATGATTTTGGTGTGTGAGTATGTTAAAATGAAGCCCTAAAAAGGAGTGCTGAGCTTATGAAACAAGACCCAACACCTTGTATTACGAATCTTTTCATGTTGACAATTGCTGGAATTGTGAATGCTTTTGGAATCACATTGTTTATGACACCTGTAAAATTGTATGATAGTGGAATTTTTGGAACTTCTATGCTACTTGAACAGGTTTCACCATCTTATTTATTATTATCACTATTCTTATTAATATTAAACATTCCTTTATTTTTGATTGGACTCAAAAAACAAGGAAAAAAATTTACCTTTTATGCTATATATACTGTCTTTATATATTCCTTATTCGCATAGCTTTAACGGATGTTTTTCCAATCAATGTAAGTATTGCTTCACCATTAGCAGGTACGGATTTATTACTTTGTGCACTATTTGGTGGTATGATTTCAGGTATCGGAAACCGTAGGTACCTTTGTGATGATATATAATGTGATTTTATACACGTTTTGTAGGATTGTATTAAATAGCTGGGGATTACCACTTTATTCGGTTGTAGCTTATTCAGCAGCATTAAAGACAATTGACTTTGATTGATCGAGCTAAATGTGCAATGATTGTAACTGAGTATCCAACCGAAATATGTGAAGCATTAAGTAATACTTTTGGAAGTTGCGTTACTCGTGTAGATGCCACGGGTGGCTATTCAAAAAGGCTTAAATCCATTGTTTATTTTGTATAGTCAACCGATACCAAGTGAATCGAATGAAAGAACAAGTTCATGAAATCGATTCTAAAGCTTATATTATTATGAGTGAAGTGGCTGATATTTTTTCAAATAATATGGATAAAGCATAAAGAAAAGTGGGGGAATTAAATTTCCTCCACTTGTTTTGTCCATAGATTTCTTGATGCATCACTTGGCATTCTCCAGTCACCTCTAGGTGAGAAACAAATAGATCCAACCTTAACACCATCTGGCATACAGTTTCTTTTGAATTGTTGGGTAAAGAAACGATTGTAGAATGTTACGATGGCCTTTTTTATGTTTTCCTTTTCTACATCTTTGAATGCAACACAAGCTAAATCGTAGATTTTCTTAGGTTCATCGTGATGTCTTAACATTTGATATAAGAAGAAATCATGTAGATCATAAGAACCCAATACTTCTTCTGTTTTTTGCGCAATCTTACCATTTTTATCGGGTGGTAAAAGCTCTGGAGATACTGGTGTATCACAAATATCCATCAATACATCATGTAATACTTCATCTTTTAAAGCAACACTTTCAACAATATAACGAACAAGTGTCTTAGGAACACTGGCATTGACTGCATACATACTCATGTGATCTCCATTATATGTACACCATCCTAGTGCAAGTTCACTTAAATCTCCAGTACCTACAACGATCGCATTGTAGGCATTGCTTAAATCCATAAGAATTTGTGTTCTTTCACGAGCTTGTGAGTTTTCATACGTAATATTATGAACTTCTGGATCGTGGTGAATATCTTTAAAGTGTTGGTTTACACCATCCACAATAGAAATTTCTTCACTAGATACATGAAGTAGGTCCATTAAGATTTGCGCATTGGATTTAGTACGTTTTGTTGTTCCAAAACCAGGCATTGTGATCGCATGAATTCCTTTTGAATCATAATTGTTGATTTTAAAGGCTTCGTGACATACAAGTAAAGCTAAAGTAGAATCAAGTCCACCACTAATTCCAATCACAACATCTTTACAATGAATCTTAGAAAGACGTGTTGCCAAGCCTTGCGCTTGAATGTGTAAGATTTCTAGACAACGACTAATTCTTTCATCTTGATTGTTTGGAACAAAAGGATAGGCATCGATATAACGATCGAATTCAATTTCTTCGATGGGTTTTGATGTGAATTCTACAGTTGTATAGTTTACATGGAATAAATCTTGCATACTAGTTTTATAGTGCAAGCGATCATGATTTAAATGGTCTAAATCAATTTGACCATAAATGATCTTATCTGTTTTTGTCTCATTTAAGATAGCCCCGTTTTCACAAATTAAATTGTGTCCAGAGAAAACTAAATCACTAGAACTCTCTGTAGGACCAGCACTAGCATATATATAGCCAGCATAACATTTAGCACTTTGATCTTTGACTAAATTTCTTCTGTAGTTCGCTTTTGAAATGATTTCATTTGAAGCACTTAGATTACATAATACATTAGCACCAGCTAGTGCATGGGTTGAACTTACAGGAATGGTAACCCATAGATCTTCACAGATTTCAACACCTAGACAAGCAAATGTAGTAGTATCTTTAAATACAATATGATTTGAAACAGGAACTTTTTTATCTTTGTATGTAAAAGTTGTATTTTCTTTTAGTTCACTTGCACTTGAGAACCATCTTGTTTCATAAAATTCGTTGTAGCTAGGAATATATGTTTTTACTTGAATACCTAGAATATCGTGGTTGAAACAAATGGCGGCACAGTTATAAAGCTTATTATCAATTTCTAAAGGTAAGCCTAATACTGCAACAAGGTTTTCGGGTAGTTCTTCTACAATTTCAAATAAAACTTGTTTGGCTTTATTTAATAATGTGTGTTCATAGAATAAATCTTGACATGTATATCCTGTAATACATAATTCTGGAAATACAACAAGTTGTGTATCTGAATCTAATTTTTGAATACAATTTAAAATCTCTTCTTTATTAGCCTGTGGGTCTCCAATTGAAACATTTGGCGTACAGGCAGCTGTTTTATAATATGAATAACGATGCATGTTCATACCTCATTTCCATTGATGATTATATCAAAAAAAGACGTCCATTTTAAGGACGTCTTTGATTAATAT
>NZ_CATVYQ010000090.1:0-3376 GCF_958348295.1 uncultured Holdemanella sp. | reverse complement strand
GGATTCAAGGTTGGTATTTATGTTATGTAAATTCAGCTAAATCATTAAATTATCCTTTATATGTGATGTCGCGTACTACAAATTATGTTTTGATGTTATTTGTGATTGTAGTCATTCTTTTATTGTGGATCGCATATAGAATGATGGTAAGAAACGATGATGAAATGGAAAAGTTAGCTTATACGGACCATTTAACAGGTGCAGTCTCTTTCAATCGATTTACACAACTTGTAAGTATGTATGCCCATAAAAATAATGATTATTCACTGGTATCTTTAAATATGCGTCGATTTAAATTTATGAATGAAATTTTAGGAAGAGATAAGTCGGATGAATTTTTGTGTCGCATTGTAACTTGTATAAAGCCAATGCTTAAAAAGAATGAAATTATTTGTCGAGATAGTGCCGATGTTTTCTACATGTTATTGATGGATACGGCTGAAAATAAGGTTTCAAATCGTATTCATGCGATATTTAATAGTATTCGTCAAAATACAAAAGATTTTTGTTATGAATATGAATTTTGTTGTGGTGTTATTTGTAATGGTGCAAGACAAGAAAAATATTCATTTGAACAAATGCTTACAAATGTTATGTTTGCCTTAGCTCAGTCGAAGGAAATGGCTTCTGAAAATATTTGTTTTTTTGATGAAGAAGTGCATAAGAAAAAAGAGTTTGAAAATTTTGTTGAATCTAATATGCAACAAGCTTTGGATTCAAATTGTTTCGAAATGGTATTGCAGCCTAAGGTTGATTTAGATTCGAATTTAGTTGTTTCTGCCGAAGCTTTGGTTCGATGGAAATTAGAGGATGGAACCTATCTTCCTCCATCAAGTTTTGTAGGGATTTTTGAAAAGAATCTGTTTTGTTCAAAACTAGACTTTTACATGTTAAGAAAAGCCATTCAACAAATACGTAAATGGATTGATATGGGAATTCAACCAGTCAATATTTCAGTGAATCAATCAAAAATTGTTTTTTATCATGAAAATTATATTTCAGAATTAAAGTCCTTGTTAAAGGAGTACGATGTATCGGCTTCCTATATCACTTTAGAGGTCTTAGAGAGTACAGTTATTGAAGATTTTAAATTGTTTAATCAAATTCTTTTGGAAGTGAAAAAATTAGGCTTTTCTGTATCTCTAGATGATTTTGGTAGTGGATACTCATCTTTAAATGTCCTATCGAAACTTACTATTGATGAATTAAAAATTGATCGTATTTTCTTGCATATAGATTCGGACTTAGAAAACAAAAAAACAAAATGGATTTTAGAAGGAATTATCAACATTGCGAAAAAATCAAATATACGTGTTGTCGTTGAAGGTGTTGAATCAAGCAGGGATGATGAATTTATAAGATGTCTAGGTGCCAATGTGGGACAAGGATATTATTATAGTCGTCCTTTGTCGATTGATGCATTTAATGATTTGATTCATAAGAAATAGGTGTATTATAAGTGTAGTATGAGAAAGTATAGGATAATAAAAAATGTAGTTTATATCTTGATGGCATTTTGCCTTCTATGTGGATGTCAAGATTCTACAAAATACCCCACAAAATGTGAAGAAAGCCCTTCGCAAACGGAAGCTGAAGTTTTATGGCCTAGCCAGGAAGAACTGAGTGTTTTGAGTGATGGTAGTCTAGCTGAAGTGGATCTAACACACGCAAATGATGGATATATTTGTGCTAGGTTACTTCAAGAAACTTCGGGAATCAAACTACAGATTTCAAAGGATGACAAAAAATATAATTATGATTTAAAGACGACTGATTTTACAACGTTCCCTGTAAATATGGAGAATGGAAGTTATACAATTAAAATATTGCAGCAAATAGAAGGAACAAGATACGCAATATGTGCTTCTAGTACGATAGATGTTCATTTGTCAAACAATCTTGTTCCATATTTGTATCCAAACCAAATAGTTGATTATACTGTAAATTCATATGTGTATAAAAAGTCTTTTGAACTTGTAAAAAATGATCATGATAATCTAACTCGTATAGCACATTTATTTAAATACGTAGTGGATACATTGGATTATGATGATCAAAAGGCGAAAGATGTAAGTGAAACGTTTGTTTTACCAGATATTGATGGTTCTTTACAGAGTGGAAAAGGAATTTGTTTTGACTATGCGGCAAGTTTAGCTGCTTTATGCAGGATTCAGGGGATTCCTGCTAAAGTAATTGTTGGATGGACAGATATAGAATATCATGCTTGGGTTGAAATCTATTTAAAAGATAAAGGATGGATCAATCCAAAAATTTATTTTGATAAGGAAAAGTGGAATCTTGTAGATCCAACATTTTCGGATTCAAAAAATTCGGACTATGAAGGAAAATATGATGAAGTGTATCACTATTAGGAGGCGTACGTATGTTATCGAATAAAGAAAAATTTATTTTTACTAGTGAATTGGCTTTAGCTATATCGAATGGACTACAAATTGAAGAAGGATTAAAAATGTTAACTGGATTTGATGCAAATATCAGTCGATGTGCCAAAAAATTGATTGATATAATGCAGGATGGGACTTCTTTTGTGGATGCACTAAAACAGTCGAATGATTTTGATGAGTATATGATTCAAATGGTTGTTGTAGGGCAAAGTATCGGGAATCTAGATGTGGTTCTTAAAGAATTAAGTATATATTATGAAAGACAAAAAAAGTTAAATTATCAAATTCAAGATGCAATCACATATCCTTTTGTATTGATATTAATGATGTTTGTGATTGTGGCGGCATTGATATTTAAAGTGTTTCCTATCTTTGAAAATATTTTAAGACAAATGTCGATGTCATTATCACTAATGAATACAGCTCGAATTCTAAGCTATATTGGTTTTTTTATTTTATTGACTATTCTTGTTTGTGGCATTATTTTATATGTTTTATATAAAAAGAGTCCGAATAAGGCTTGGATTACAAAATTACCTTTCTTTTCAAAATTGAGCTATCAAACTGAAATGACAAAATTTACATATATTCTTTCCTTGTTTGTGTCGAGTGGATATTCTTTGATTGATGCGGTAGAAGTTATCTTACAATCGATTGATTATCCTCTTTTAAAAGATAAAGTTGTTCATGTGAAAGAACGTATGTTAGAAGGTGAGAGTCTTTCAAAGGCCCTAGTAAATGAGGGGGTATATGATCAAGGTTATGGCGCTTTATTGATGGCAGCAGATGAAAGTGGATATCAGGATGAAGTGCTAAAGACGTTATCTAAACACTATAAAGATGATCTAGAGAGAATGCTTTCAAGTTTTTTAAATCGTTTAGAACCAACTATGATTGCGAGTCTATCATTATTGGTAGGATTTGTTTTGATTTCAATTATGCTTCCTTTGATGAATGTATTACAGACATTG
>NZ_CATVYQ010000089.1:0-3490 GCF_958348295.1 uncultured Holdemanella sp. | reverse complement strand
TGGGCACCATTTAAAATTTAGTATTTCTTTTGCCCGGGTGGTGAAATTGGTAGACGCAGTGGACTCAAAATCCACCGGTAGCGATACCGTGCCGGTTCGAGTCCGGCCCTGGGCACCATTTTGAATTGTTGGATCAAGTTTTTCGGGCTTGGTCCTTTTTTATGATATAATTTTTGATAGTTGGAGGATTACATATGAAAGTATTAGTTGGATTAAGTGGTGGAGTAGATTCTGCGGTTGCAGCTTATTTATTAAAAAAACAAGGGTATGATGTAACGTGTTGTTTTATGCGTAACTGGGATAGTTTTGCGAATAATGATATTGCAGGAAATCCTACAATCAAAGATGATACTTGTCCTCAGGAACAGGATTATTTAGATGCATTAGCAGTCGCAAATCATTTGGATCTTCCTTTGCAGCGTGTCGATTTTATTGAGGAATATTGGGATAATGTGTTTAAAACTTTTTTAAGTGAATATGAGAAGGGTCGTACACCAAATCCAGATATTTTGTGTAATAAATATATAAAATTTGATTCATTTTTTGAATATGCTATGAAACAGGGGTTTGACAAGGTGGCTACAGGGCATTATGCTTCAAACTTTAAAGAGGATAATGGCTTTACATATTTAACGCGAGCTAAAGATCAAAATAAAGATCAAACGTATTTTTTGTGTCAGGTAGAAAAGAGTAAGATTGCAAAAACAATTTTTCCGTTGGCAAATCTAGAAAAGCCTGAAATTCGTCAGATTGCTTCTGAATTGAATTTAGAATCTGTGGCGACAAAAAAGGATAGTACGGGTATTTGTTTCATTGGAGAAAGAAATTTTAGACAATTTTTATCGAATTATCTTCCTAGTAAAGATGGTGATATTGTTGATGTCAATACAGGTAAAGTGATTGCCCGTCATGTCGGTGTTTTATATTACACAATTGGACAACGAAAAGGATTGAATATTGATCATGAAAAAGGCCCTTGGTTTGTGGTTGGAAAAGATGTTGTAAAGAATATTCTTTATGTATGTCGTACAGATCAAAGAGATTTATTATATTCAGATTCTTGTATCGTAAAAGGTATCAACTGGATCTTACCTAGTTTAGATGAGATTCCTACGAAGTGCACTTGTAAGTTTAGATATCGTCAAAAAGATCAGGATATTGAAATTGAAAGATTGGATGATACAAGTGTTTTGGTCAAATATCCACAAACAATTGCGTCTGTTACTGAAGGTCAGGAAGCAGTTTTCTATGATGGCGATAAATGTATTGGTGGTGGTGTCATTGAAGAAGTATTTAAGAATGGCAAGAATTTAAATCAATTGATTATGGAGACAGCCAATGGACATCGAGGCTAGGCTTGAATATATCATATTTGAAAATAAAGCCAATCATTATGTTGTAGCTGGTTTTTCGGAGCTAAAAACATATCATAATTTTACAGCCGCAGGAAGAATCGAAGATCCAGTCGAAGATCAGGAATATATTCTTGAAGGGGAATATATTAAGCATCCTAAATATGGGGAGCAATTTCGTGTGGATATAGCTAAAAAGAAATTGCCGGATAATTCGGATTCAATCATTCATTTTCTTTGTGGTGAAAACTTTCCTACAATTGGCAAAAAGACGGCGGAATCTATTTATGAAATGTTGGGTGAGAATTGTTTGGAGAAAATTCACAAGGATCCTACAATTTTAAATCAGGTTCCTAATCTTTCTGAAAAGAAGATTTCAATTATAAAAAAAGGGATTCAAGAATTTACTGGTTTTAATGAGGCTTATGCCAAATTATTGAAATATGGATTGAGTTCTAGGCAAATTCAGATGTTGCTTGATACGTATGATGATGTATTAAAAGTGATTGAAGAAGATTGTTTTAAACCATATTATGAAGTATATGGTTTTGGATATAAGACGGCTTGTAAGATGGCAAGTGCCATTGGTTTATCGAGCGAGGATCCAAGAAGATTAGATGCCTATATCTATGAATTGGCTAGACAATTGTCGATGGCAACTGGAAATACATATATTACATTTGCGACTATCTTTTCAAATGTACAAGGTGTGAGTGAAGAATTGATTCAAGAAAGTATTGATCGTTTGGTGGTTATGCAGTATTTGTATGTAGAAAATACAAGGATCTATCCATTTACTTTACATGAAGATGAAGTAACAATCGCAAAAGAATTACAGAATCATTTGTTTAATGTTGAGCAGGTGGATGTAGAAAATCGTATTCAACAGGTTGAATTTGCGTTAGCCATCACGTATGATCAAGAACAAAAAGATGCGATTCAATTATTTTTTGATCGTTCTTTTATGATTTTAACGGGTGGGCCAGGTACAGGTAAGACGACAACAGTAAAGGGAATATTAGAGATTGCCAAAGATATCTATCCAGAAGCAAAGATTCAGCTTTGCGCACCTACAGGAAGAGCTTCAAAAAGATTAGCACAATTATCCAATTGTGATTCTAGAACCATTCATTCATTGTTGCAGTGGAATTTAGAGGATAATACATTTGGTAAAAATGAGGATGAACCTTTGGATGTAGATTTTATTATTGTGGATGAGTTTAGTATGGTGGATACACACTTGTTTGCACAATTATTAAAAGCATTGCCAAATCGTTGTCGTATTCTATTAATAGGTGATGAAGATCAGTTGGAGAGTGTTGGCCCTGGGAAAGTTTTAGAGGATCTGATAAAATCCAATGTGATTGATACGGTACATTTAAAAAAAATCTTTAGACAATCGAATGGGTCCGGTATTGTGACATTAGCCAAAGAAATTCGTGAAGAAAGTACTTGTCATTATGAGGATGGTGTAACTTTTGTAGAAAGGTCAACACCAAAAATCATGGAAGCACTGATTGATTATGTTAAAGATATGGATTTGGATTCAATGCAGATACTTGCTCCAATGTATAAAGGAGTAGCGGGTATTGATGAGATCAATCGTCAGATGCAGGTTTTATTTAATCCAAAAAGTCCGCAAAAAAATCAAATGAAGGTTGGAACAACAATTTTTAGAGAAAACGATAAAGTCATGTTGTTGAAAAATCTTCCAGATGATGATGTTTATAATGGTGATATTGGTACGATTCTTGAGATTGATACGAAACGAAATGTAATCTCAGTTGATTTCACAAACAATGTGGTTGACTTCTCTACAGATTTTCTATATTACCTAAAGCATGCGTGGTGTATTAGTGTACATAAATCCCAGGGTAATGAATATCAGACAGTATTTTGTATTGTGGATGTGAATGCGAAAAATATGTTGGAGAAACGTTTATTGTATACAGCAATTTCTCGTGCTAAAAAACAATTGTATATTATAGGAAATAAGCAGTTGTTTGAGACACAAGTTAAGTTAAAACAGAAAAGAGTGCGTCAAACGACGTTGCAGGAAATGATTGAACAAAAACTGTGATTATTGTATAATACATTAGAAAATTAATACATCAATGTTGATAAAAAACACCAATCGA
>NZ_CATVYQ010000088.1:0-3663 GCF_958348295.1 uncultured Holdemanella sp. | reverse complement strand
GTATCTAGAACTAATAATTGAAGATAATGTTTTTTATTCTAAGCCACAATATTTTAGTAAATCTTTTTCTTTTCCTTTCCACTTCTTATCTTTAACATTTGATGAAGGTATATTTTCTTGAACTGCTTCAAGAGCTTTTTTGATATCTTCATTATCTGCGTAGGCATATATTGATGTGGTTGAGATATCAGAGTGACCAAGAAAGTCTTTAACGTAAGAAATTGGAATACCATTTTTATACATCGACATAGCCACAGAATGTCTTAACATATGTGCGTGTAAATTGATTGGAAAATCATCGTTTTCTTCATTAATCTTATGTGCATATTTTTTTAGAAAAGCGTCAACAGTACCAGGAGATAATTTATCTCTTCTGCCTGAATGATTAATATAAAAAAGATAATCACTTTGAATGTTTAGAGGATGAAACTCTTTTAAATAGACATTAAGATGTTTAATTGCTGGTTTGAGTAATGGAACTGTTCTATATTTTGATCCTTTGCCAAATATTTTAATTTCGACATCCTCTCCACTCGATATAATATTTTCAAGCTTAAGGGATAAAATTTCATTAAGCCTCATTGCAGTTTCATACATTAGTATCATCAAAAATCTATCTCTTCTTCCATTTTTTAATCCGATATCAGGAGCTTCAAATAATAGCTTTAATTGTTGACTTGTCAAATATTCAACCTTATTCTTTTTAGAACCTTTAAAGTTATGAATGGTTTTGATTTTTGCGTAATATTTATACAGTTCTATTTCTTCTTCGCCACAATATTTAAAGAAAGATTTAATTGCAGATAATCTCAAGTTTATAGTTGAAGCTGAATTAGACTTTTCATCTCTTAAATATAAAAGAAATGAATAAATATTTTCTTTATTACAGTTATCAAAATTCATATTGATGAATTTGATTCCAAGCTCACCATCAAAATATTCTCTTAATAGATTAAATGTATCTTTGTATGATTTTACTGTTTTATCAGAATAATTTCTTTTGGCAGTCAAATAACCGCCAAAAAATTCGCTGATCCAATCATGAAAATCTTTATTCTTCTTCATAATCTAAAACCTCAGGAAGAATCTCTTCATTAACTTTATTCATTCTTTTATTCATTTCTGGGTAAAAAGAAGAAACAAGTTTGATATAGTAATCTGTATCGGCATAATTACTATGGCCCAAATATCTTGAAAAATATGGATACATAGTATTTACATCGATATCATCTTCAATCCATCTAGTTAGCCTTTCGGTTGCATAAGTGTGTCTGAAACTATGTATGACTCTTTTTGTTCCCTTAAGAGGAATATCTTTAAATGCTTCTTTCGATATTTCTTTAAACCAAGTAAATACTGATGGACTACTAACAGGGCCTTCACAAATACAAGATGGGAAAAAGAATTTTCTGTTAGGTTTCAATTCAGAAATAATTTCATCATATTCTTTAAGCATTCTTGATAATTCATCGCTTATATATATTTTTCTTTCTTTCCAACTTTTAGATTCTTTGATTCTCAAGCATTTATAATCATCATTGATATCATCCATTTCTAAGTGAAGGACTTCAGAATGTCTCATACCACATAAGAAAAATAACCTGAATATTACTGGTGCAATATAGACTTTGTATGGTGAATAAATTGAAGGCTTTAAGTTATCAGTAACATTAAAGAAAGCTATTAATTCTTCTTTTGTATATATATGGGGATCGTATTTAATCTGCTTATTTGGAATGTGACCAGGTACCACGTAACAGTTATCGTCAAAGTATTTGATATAAATTGATAGTTGCCTTATTGGTGTCATTCTTCTTAGTAATCCGTTTGGATGTTCTCCTGGCTTATAGGCGATCCAAAAGTCTATCATTTCTTTAGTGATGGTGGTTTCGTTGGGGAAATTATTTATAATCATTTCATCAAAGATTTTCAAAATTCTGGCGGAACTGTTGTATGGATAGCCGGCGTTTCTTTTTTGACTGACAAAGGAAGTAATATAATCTTTGATTTTGGAGTTATAAGGATAGTTATATATTTTTACTTCCATGTCTTAACTCCAATCCATCTGGCATCTAGACAACACATTTTCAATTTTTCTTCTTCCATGGAATAATAATATTTGTCAGAATCATTACTCACATGTCCTAATGTGTCAGTGATAATCTGATGAGGAATTTGTGTTTCCAATAATCTTTTGGCTAAGGTATATCTGAATACATGAATTCCTTTTCCTTTATTATTTGAAGTCTTTATTTCAAGCTTATTAAATATCCTTGCACAAATCGAATATGCGCTCTTTATTCTTTCATAAGGTCTTTGATTTCTTAAAAATATATAAGGAGAATTAACATTTGGCCTTTCATTTTCGATATAATCAATTATCGCATTACCAACATCATCTAAAAGTGGCAATACTAATGGATTATCTGTCTTTCTTTGATTAATGTTGATTATTTCTTTAAACCAATCAATTTCATCAAATCTTAATTCGCATATATCAGAATCTCTTAAACCATATCTTATAGCCAACATCATAATGGCTTTAACTTTAAAAGAGCAGACATTTAAATATTCTATTATTCTTATTTCATCTTCCTTTGAAATTAAACATGGATTGTATTCTTTAAAATACTTTTGGTTCATGAAAACAACACCATAATTCAAACCCAGAAGTTTTCTATCATAAAGATAAGTAATGATGTGTCTACAAATTGGATAAATGGTAGTAAGGGAATTTTGACAGAACTTACTACTTAATCTATCGCAGAGTTCTTCAAAGTTTTTTCTATTTAAATTTTTTAAATCATCTTCACTTTCGATGCCAAGTATTTTTATCATTTCCAAGAAAACATAACGATGTAAGGCTTGCGTATTTTTGGAATTCTTTGTATAGACATTTCCTTTGATGAAGTAACCATCAATTAAATCTTCAATATTTTTATCAACATATTCTTTCTTTACATATAAATGCCATTCGAATTTACCTGTTTTAGCTACATCAAGAAGGATATTGACACACCTTCTTCTGATTTTAAATACCCATTCCTTAATCAAACAATTGATAAAATAGTCTTCATTAAAAGATTTGTATTCCTTTAAATCTGTAACATTAAATTCGCTTTTATTATTGATGATCAACCAGCTTCTAAGATGTTTAAAGGCGTGAACATACTGACCGTATGTTGATGAGCCATGGCTATCCTTCATCAAAGATAAAGTATAGGCAATTAGCTGATTAAAAGATGTTTCACTACCTATTGGAAAAAGTATTTTCTTTATTTCTTCTTCATTTGGTAGGTCCGGAATATTGAATAAGTACCCATCACAATCAACGATTTTTAAATCATATTCCTTATCAATCCATCTAACAATAGTTCTTCTTGTGGACAAATTATCCTTAGTAGTCGATTCGCTAATAAAAATATCGAACAGTTCTTGGCAAGGTGAAGAAATATTTTCTCTTACACCGAGTTTTAAAAGATGATTAAGTGCAGTGCAATATCTCGTGTTTAATCCTTTGCACAGTTGTTTTTTAAGAATACTAGCACGACAGTTATGTACCGCAATTTCTAATTCATTCATAATATAAATTCCTTTCTGTCATAAAGACAAAGAAAGAATAACATCTAAAAAATATTATCTTCAATTATTAGTTCTAGATAT
>NZ_CATVYQ010000087.1:0-3728 GCF_958348295.1 uncultured Holdemanella sp. | reverse complement strand
AGCACAACGGGATGTTTTTTTTGTATAGATGTATAAAAATTACGAGAAGTTGACGGTAAAATTCTCTTTTTTTATTTGAGTTGCCCTATTTATCGTGTCGTTTCTATGTTAAAATATAGTATAGTCTTTAAAAGGAGAACTTATATTATGGCAGGAATTTTTGGAAAATTATTTTCAGAAGAACAACGTGAATTAGCTGCATTAGAAAAAATTGCAGATCAAGTATTAAAATATGAACCTGAAATGCAGGCACTTTCGGATGATGAATTACGTGCAAAAACAGATGAATATAGAAAAAGAATTGCGGATGGAGAAACAGTTGATGATTTACTTCCGGAAGCTTTCGCAACAGCTAGAGAAGCTGCTTATCGTGTAATCAACGAAAAACCTTATAAAGTTCAGATTATGGGGTCTGTTGCCATGCATAAGGGTGACATTTCAGAAATGAAGACTGGTGAAGGTAAAACATTAACTGCTACAATGTGTGTATATTTAAATGCACTTGCAGGTCAAGGTGTTCACGTAATCACAGTCAATGAATATTTGGCTGGTCGTGATGCTGCTTGGATGGGTGAAATCTACCGCTTCTTAGGCTTAACGGTTGGTGTAAATACACGTGATTTAAAACCAAAAGAAAAACGTGATGCGTACGCATGTGATATTACATATACAACAAACTCAGAGCTTGGATTTGATTACTTGCGTGACAACATGGTTACAGAAGTTGAAGACCGTGTAATGCGTGGACTTCACATGGCTGTAATCGATGAAGTTGACTCTGTATTAATTGATGAGAGTCGTACACCATTGATTATTTCAGGTGGTAAAAAACAAACCGCAAACTTATACATTCAGTCAGATCGATTTGTGAAGACTTTAATTGCTCCAGAATATGAAACAGATAAGTTTACACATGAAAAAACTTTGATTTCTGGAGATTATGATATTGATGAAAAAACACGCCAAATCATGTTGAGTGAAGATGGTGTTCATAAAGCAGAAAAATTCTTTAAAATCAAAAACCTTTATGATATTGAACATACACAACTTGTTCACCATATCAATCAAGCATTAAAGGCTAATTATATTATGATGCGTGAAGTTGAATATGTAGTTAGTGATGAAAAAGAAATTGTGATCGTTGACCAATTTACAGGTCGTATGATGCCAGGACGTGCATATTCAGATGGATTACACCAGGCTATTGAAGCTAAGGAAGGTGTTCCAATTAAAGAAGAAACTTCTACTTTGGCAACAATCACATACCAGAACTTTTTCCGTTTATATGAAAAATTGGCTGGTATGACGGGTACCGCAAAAACTGAAGAAGAAGAATTCTTATCAACTTACAACATGAAGGTTGTAGTTATTCCTACAAACCGTCCAGTAGCTCGTAAGGATCTTCCAGATGAAATTTATGCACATAAGAAAGATAAATATGCCGCATTGGTACGTGAAGTAAAACGTTTGTATGAAACAGGACAACCAGTATTGGTTGGTACAATTGCCGTAGAAACAAGTGAGGTTATTTCTCAATTATTAAATAAAGAACACATTCCTCATGAAGTATTAAATGCAAAGAACCACGCTCGTGAAGCTGAAATCATCGCAAAAGCAGGTCGTCCAAAATCAGTTACAATTGCGACAAACATGGCTGGTCGTGGTACCGATATCAAATTAACAGAAGAATCACGTAAATTAGGTGGTTTAGCTGTTTTAGGTAGTGAAAGACATGAATCTCGTCGTATTGATAATCAGTTACGTGGACGTTCTGGTCGTCAAGGAGATCCTGGATTCTCACGTTTCTATGTATCTTTAGAAGATTCATTGATGGTTCGTTTTGGTGGAGACAAGCTACAAAAGCTATTTGAAAAAATGGGTGATGAACAAATTGAGTCTAAAGCAGTTACAAAATCAATCACAATGGCTCAAAAACGTGTTGAAGGATATAACTTCGATATGCGTAAACAATTGTTAGATTATGATGATGTATTGCGTCGCCAACGTGAAATCATTTATGCACAACGTAATCGTATTTTAGAAGCAGATGAAGTACATGATATGGTTCATGTTGTGTTTGAAAAAACAATTGAACAGACTTTACAAGCTAATTTATCAGATCAAAAGAAACAAACAATTGATGTTGCAGGTGTTGTTAAATCTATTGAAATGATGGGTATGGCTGAAGATAAGGCGATTCATGCAAGTGAACTTGAAGGAAAGTCTTATGATGAAGTTAAAGAATATTGTGTAAATAAGATTTGGAATGAATATGAAGCTGAAATCAAAGATGTGAAGCGTCAATTCTTACCTTTTGAAAAGACAGTTGTATTACGTAACATTGACCGTAACTGGATCAACCATATTGATATGATGGATAAATTGCGTAGTGGTATCTATTTGCGTTCTTATGCACAAAACAATCCTCTACAACAATATGTACAAGAAGGATTTGACATGTTTGAAGAAATGAATCGAAGAATTGATCGTGAAATCACATTCTTCCTATTAAAAGTACGTATTCGTAAGGAGCATGCTGCTTAATGGAACTATATGAATTGAAACAAGGAGTGAGTACTCACCTAGAGAAATTACATTCTTTAGGTGAGTCACTTTGACTTATCTAGTAAAAATAAACAGATTGAAGAATATGATAAACAAACTTTAGAACCAGATTTCTGGCAGGATCAGAAAAAGGCTCAACAAGTGATTCGTGCAAAAAATGCATTAAAGGACATTGTGGATCGTTATGAAGAATTGGATTTACAATTAACTTCATTAAATGATACGGCCGATGAATTAAAGTCTGAATTTGATGAAGAATTAATGATGATTGCTGAAGAAGAATATGCGGATATGGATAAGAAGTTTGAGTACTTTGAAATCCAAGTCTTATTAAGTCATGAATATGATCAAAATAATGCCATTCTAGAAATTCATCCTGGAGCTGGTGGAACCGAGTCTTGTGACTGGGCAAGCATGTTGTATCGTATGTATACAAGATATGCAGAAAAACATGGTTTTAAAGTAACGGTTCTTGATTATTTGCCAGGGGATGAAGCTGGTATTAAAAGTGTAACTTTCCTTGTCGAAGGAGATAAGGCTTATGGCTATCTGAAATCAGAAAAGGGTGTACATCGTTTAGTTCGTATTTCACCATTTGATTCAGGTGCTAGAAGACACACTTCTTTTGCGAGTTTAGATGTTATGCCTCAATTTAATGATGAAATTGAAATTGACATCAAGCCAGAAGATTTGATTGTAGAAACAAAACGTGCTTCTGGAGCAGGAGGACAACATATCAATAAAACGGATAGTGCCGTTCGTATGGTGCATAAACCTACGGGTATTGTAGCTACATGTCAAAATGGACGTAGCCAGCATGAGAATAGAGAAGAATGTTTGCGTGTCTTAAAATCTCGTTTGTATCAATTAGAAATTGAAGAACAAGAAAAGAAAATTGCCCAAATCAAAGGCGTACAATCCGCCAATGAATGGGGTAGCCAAATTCGAAGCTATGTCATGCATCCATATAGCTTAGTCAAAGATGTTCGTACAGGATATGAAACAAGTCAAGTTCAATCTGTATTAGATGGAGATCTTGATGAATTCATCTTTGCGTATTTAAAATCACAGATTCAATAAAATCCAATCGAAAGGTTGGATTTTTCTATATCCCCTCATAAAAATGTAATTAAATTAAATTATTCACTCATAAAAATGTAATT
>NZ_CATVYQ010000086.1:0-3979 GCF_958348295.1 uncultured Holdemanella sp. | reverse complement strand
TAGAGTTTCCGATTTTGTTTATTTAAGCCATTTTATTTTTCATGCGTAACTACTGATCAACTTCTTTATGAATCCATGTCATTAATACTTTAACGATATAGGCCTTTTGTCTAGGGCCTAGTGGCTGATTAGGTTTGATCTTATGCCATTTGTATAGGCATTGTCTGCAACAACAGCCAGTAGCATGTTGGGCAATGAATACAGGATGTCCTTTGAATGGTGTTTGTTTACCATCGTTGGGTATATAGGCTGGAGCTAATCGTTTTTCAACAAAGTCGATGGCATGTTTTTCAATGGTATCCATTCCTTTGGCTTGAATATACTCCTTATCTTTTTGTTTCAGATGAAAACTACTCCTAAATTTGGAGTGGGATAGACGATTAAAAAGTTGTTCAAACCATTCGGATTCTGTCATAGTTTCTCCTTATATATAATAAAAAAAACCAGCTAAGCTGGTTTTATAATCAAGTGGCGCCTGAAACAAGACTCGAACTTGTGACCTGCCGGTTAACAGCCGGATGCTCTACCGACTGAGCTATTCAGGCATTTGTTTTTCACTTGATTGCCTAAATATAATACCAAAAGATTTAGAGTTATGCAAGCATTTTTTTTATTTTTTTAGACAAATTTTAATTTAGAAATAAAAAAACCAGCAATGCTGGTTTCATAATCAAGTGGCGCCTGAAACAAGACTCGAACTTGTGACCTGCCGGTTAACAGCCGGATGCTCTACCGACTGAGCTATTCAGGCATTTGTGTTTCACTTGATGCCTGTATATAATACCAAAAGATGTTGTATTATGCAAGTACTTTTTGTAAAATTATAATATATTATTATCTAGACGGGGGAATGGATTATGTTAGATGCGATTGTAATGGATATGGATGGAACTTTATTGGATCCAAATAATAAGATTTTGCTAGAAACAAAAGAAGCTTTAATTGCTTGTCAAAAGCAGGGGACAAAGCTTGTGCTTGCTAGCGGTAGAAGTTATACAAGATTGCTTCCTTATGCTAAAGAGTTAGAGATGGATGTATATGGTGGCTACTTATTAGAGGTTGATGGTATTGCGTATTATGATGTAAAGAAAGATGAGCGCCATGTTTTAAAACAGATGTATAAGGAAGATGTTGAGCCTGTATATGCGTATTTGATGCATAAAAATTGTGAAACGATGGCTGTATTTAGTGATGGTCTATTTGATTATATTCCTGATCATATTATGGAAAAGAAAAAAGAATTGAGAAATTCAAAGGATTATCCAGAAGATTTTCCTTGGACGGGTGGTCCTTGGTCTTGGCTTGCGGATATGCGTGATGGTTATCCTAAGATTACGTATATTAAGGATCTTAGTGAAATCAAGTATCCTGTAAATAAGATTCAAACTATTGAGGATGAAGAGGTAACTACTCAATTGGCTTTGGATATTCAAAATGAATTTAAAGATCAATATGAAGTGTTCCGTACTTGTCCTAGAGAATTGGAAATCTTGCCTAAGGGATATAGTAAGGGAGCTACTTTAGTTCGTATGATGGATATGTTTGGTTGGGATAAAGATAAAGTTTTCACGTTTGGAGATGGTGAAAATGATGTGAGTATGTTTGGTGTTGTAACACATAGTTTTGCGATGGGTCAGGCTTTGGATTATGTAAAAGAAAAAGCAGCTCATGTGACCAAGTCCAATGTGGAACAGGGAATTGTAGCTGCTTTAAAGGATTTTAATATTTTGTGATATAGCTAACAACAAGCTTCATTGTGCTTTCTACACCATCATAGTGTGTTCTTTCCATTCCGTGGCTTGCATGAACACCAGGGCCAATCAAGGCTCCTTTGATGTCGTTACCACCGCGTAATGCGGCACTGACATCTGAACCATATTGTGGGTAGATATCAACGGCATAATTAAGCTTGTTTTCTTTTGATAGTTCGACTAGACGAGTAATCATTTCGTAGTCGTATGGTCCGCTTGAATCTTTAGCACAGATTGAAACATCTTGTTCTGTACAAGCTAAATCTGTACCAATACATCCCATATCAACGGCTAACAATTCTTCGACTTCTTCTGGTAAACAACTTGCTCCGTGTCCAACTTCTTCATATGTACTGAACATAATGACTAAGTCTCTTTGAGGTGTAATGTTGTTGTCTTTTAAGTATTTTAGTACGCCCATTAAAGCTGTAGCTGAAATCTTATCGTCTAAGAATCTAGATTTAATGAATCCACTTTCTGTGATTTGTGTTTTTGTATCAATACAAATGAAGTCTCCGTTGCAGATACCTAATTTTTCTACATCTGCTTTTGAATGCACAACTTCGTCGATGCGAACTTCCATTGTATCTTCTTTTCTTTCTAATGTTGAAGCATCTGGATATACGTGAACGCTTGGTGAACAAGAAAGAATTGTTCCTGTATATACCTTTCCATCGCGAGTATAGATCTTACAATATTCTCCGTCTAATGTTGGTAAGCATGGGCCTCCAACTTTAGTAATGGCAAGTTTTCCATTGTCTTTAATGGAACGAACCATAAGTCCTAATGTATCTAGGTGAGCACTCAATCCTAAAGTGTGTTCAGAATCTTTTCCGTCTACATAGATCAATAAGTTTCCTTTTTGGTTACGTCCTGTTGTATAGCCTAATTTTTTGGCTTCTTCATCCATGAAATCAATGGCTCTTTTTGTGTATCCTGTTGGTGAATCAATGTTCAAAATTTGTTTGGCAATGTCACAAACATATTCTTTATCAAATGGTTGCATATTTTAAAACTCCTCCTGTATGTATTATACGCTTTTATACAAATTCAAAACAATGTATTCATCTTTTTTTTGAATTTTGTGATATTGTACAAGAAAAGGAGGCTAATTGTATGGAATTAAACGTAAGAGAAGAAAAGTTGAAGGATTTATTTAAACAGTTTCAAGTGGAACACAATGAGAATTGTAAGACTGTATTTATCGATAATAATGATGAAGATTTAGACAACTATTTAAATGAATCGAATATGGTATATTTACATATGGTGGATAAAGAAGTAAGAGATCTTGATTTAAGTAAAGTAAATACAATATTTGCGAATAAAGAATATGCGAGTAAATTAGAAAATGGGATTCAAGATGAACAAAGAATTCTAGAACTACTATTAAATAAATATCCCAATCTTAGAGTTGTATTAATTACAGATAAAAAGGGTGCTTATTATAAAGATAAGGACATGATGATTTACCAGAAAGAATTGGTCTCTAATTTTGATAAAGATTTGTTCTTAGTTAAATATATGGTTTCAGAATTAAAGGGTAATTCAGAAATTACATCTCTATATCGAGGCGTGAATCAGTAAAGACTACTAGATATGTTAGAGTGCCTAAGACAAAAACTTGAATTCGCGTACGTCTTTGGAATTAAAAGACTTTGGAGGTAGATTAATCCATGAAAACCACCCTACATATCTAGTAGTCATTTCCATTATAAAGGTCCAATGTGAAAAGAATATTAAAAGTCAAAAGTTTTTCAAAATATTTTAAAATACATGTGTAAATCGGTAAGTTGATATTTATTTCTATTCTCGTTATAATACAAATACAGAAAAGACTACTAGATATGGTGGTCACTCTGGACTAGGTAGAAGCGCTAATCCCGTTGTGAGTGGGTGGTTAGCGCTTTTTGTTTTCTTCATGAATAATAATGATGACTCGTATGAGTTGTAAAATAGCTATTAAGACAATAGTTATATCAATATTAACTTGAATTTGCATACGCCTATTCCTCCATCCTGGGGATCGAAAGTCTCAAGGATTTATCCAGAGGAAACCACCTGCCATATCTAGTAGCAATATCTATTCTAAAGGTCCAATGTGAAAAAGACATTAAATCTCAAAACTTTTTAAAAAAACTTAAAATTAACCTATGATGATGTCGAATAATGTCTTTTGCGATGTAAAGGTAAAATATAACTTACGCGCATAAAATTTGCTTTATATA
>NZ_CATVYQ010000085.1:0-4034 GCF_958348295.1 uncultured Holdemanella sp. | reverse complement strand
AATAAATAATCTTAAATCACGAAATTTTGAAGATTATTTCATGCGTAATCACTATACCAAATGAATCTGATTGAAATCACAGGAAATACTTCATATAATTTTAATGAAGAAGACGTGCATAATCTATTCTACATATGTCGAAGTATTTATGATCAGTCTATTTATGAAGAAAAGAGTAATAGCTTTGGGCTTGTGAAAAGCAGTGTGTTAAAAGTAGTCAAGACATTAACGGATGTAGAATGGTTGGATTTAGAAGAATTAGAGGAAAAGGAGGAAATTGAAATGTGTGAAGCTGAAAAGAGATGGCTTGAGGTAAAGTCAAAGGAATGGGAAGCTGAAGGAATAAAAAAAGGAATCGAACAAGGCATCGAACAAGGCATTGAACAAGGCAGTAAGAATAATCGAAAAGAAATGTATCAAACGATGATGGATAAAGGATTCAGTATTTCAAGTATCGCATCAATCTTCTCGGTAAGTGAAGATTCAATTAAAAAGCTATTGATGAAAGCTTAATTGAGTGGGAACGTATATCGTACCCATTCTTTTTATTTAAAATTTAATGAAAAATTGCTACAATAGTTCCTGTATGAAAAAAAATCAGAGTGTTGACCTATTACATGGCCCTATATTTAAATCGTTAAGCTTATTGGCAATTCCAATCATGGCCACTTATTTCATTCAAATGGCATATAACCTAGTTGATATGTTATGGATTGGTTTTTTGGGTTCTGGTGCTGTTGCCAGTATTGGCGTATCCGGTAATTTCATGTATTTGGCAAATGGATTAGTAAATATGCCTAAAATTGGTTCTCAAGCTTTAGTTGGGCAAAGTCTAGGAGCTAATAATAAAATGGAAACAAAAAATTATATTGAAGCTGCTTTTCAAATCTCAATATTGTTTGCGTTAATATATGGAATCATAATTATTGTTTTTCAAAGGAACTTGATTCAATTATTCAATTTATCAGATCCTGTCATCATACAAGATGCACAAAATTATTTATGGATCACATGTGGATTTATTTTATTTTCTTTTGTGAATCAAATTTTTACTGGTATTCTTACAGCTGCTGGACATTCAAAAAACACTTTTATCGCAACCACTACAGGACTAATACTAAATCTTATTTTAGATCCGATTCTAATTTTTGTCTTTAATCTAAGAGTAGTTGGAGCTGCCTTGGCAACAATTATTGCTCAAATCATTGTTACTTTAGTTTTTTTATATGATGCAAAAAGCCTAGATTTATTCCAAGGAATAAACTTATTATCAAAGCCAGATAAAAGCCATATATCTAAAATTCTAAAAATAGGTTTTCCTTCCTCAATTCAAAGTATGTTATTTACATGCATTTCTATGTACATTGCACGTTTAATTTCTAGCTTTGGCGCTATAAGTGTAGCCGTACAAAAAGTAGGTTCTCAAATTGAATCTATTTCATGGATGGCAGCCGATGGATTTAGTGCTTCTATCAATGCGTTTACATCGCAAAATTATGGCGCTAAAAATTATAATCGTGTTCACAAAGGATACAAAACAGGAATACTTGTCGTTAGTTTATGGGGATTATGCACTACGTGCATATTAATTTTTCTTCCAGGTCCTATATTTTCTTGTTTTATCCATGAAACTACTATTCTTCCATATGGAATCGATTATCTAGTTATACTAGGATACTCCCAACTCTTTATGTGCATAGAGATTGCTACACAAGGAGCCTTCAATGGATTGGGTAAGACTTTACCTCCTAGTATTGTCTCTATTGTATTCACATCTGCAAGAATTCCTATGGCTGTTATACTATCTCAAATTTTGGGCGTTAATGGTGTATGGTGGGCCATCTCCATTTCAAGTATAATTAAAGGGATTGTATTGGTTACATGGTTTATTCTTTATTCTAGAAGGAGACTTGTCGTATGAAAAATCACTCTTTAACTGAAGGAAGCATCGCAAAAGGATTACTTTTCTTTGTGATTCCACTTTTCTTTTCAAATCTATTTCAACAACTCTATAACACAATTGATACCTTATTAGTTGGGCATTTTTTAGGCGATAATGCACTGGCTGCAATGGGTGCAACAGCTGCTATTTTTGAATTGATTGTTCAATTTTCAAATGGATGTGGAACTGGATTTAGTATTGTTACTGCTAGATACTTTGGTTCAAAAAATGAAGATGAACTAAAAAAAAGTGTTGCTACATCTTTAATTCTTGGCCTTATTATATCCATTGCGATCACAATTGTTTCTTATGTTTTTATGCCATCATTGTTAACTCTTTTAAAGACTCCAAGAATTATTTATAATGATTCATTAAATTATATACGTTGTATATCTGCTTTCTTGATTATCACAATGTTCTACAATTTAGGTGCAGGTATGTTACGAGCAATAGGAGATAGTCTTAGACCTTTAATTGTACTTTTCTGTTCTTCTATCATTAATATTGTCCTAGATATATTTTGTATCACAATTCTAGATATGGGAGTTTTAGGAGCTGGTGTAGCTACTGTTATTGCACAAGGCATATCGACAATTATTTGTTTCTTTTTAATTTGGAAAGATGCTAAAATACTTATCCCTAAAAAAGAACATTTCCATATGGAATCCTCTATGATTAACGATTTATTAGGGCAAGGATTTTCAATGGGATTCATGTTTTCTATTGTATCCATTGGAACAATCATTCTCCAAACAGGAATCAATGGACTTGGAACACAGATTATTGCCGCACATACAGCTGCACGAAAATTAATGTCCTTATTGTGTCTTCCTTTGTCTACATTAGCTGCTTCTATGGCTACCTTTGTTTCTCAAAATAAAGGAGCTCAAAACTATACTCGTATTATGAAAGGTGTTCGTATGGCAAACACTTGTAGTATTATCTATCCTATATTTTTAAGTATAATCATCTATTTTACAGCTGAAAATCTAGTCCATTTCCTTTCAGGATCAAACAATCCTATTGTACTTGAGAATGGTGCTATGTATTTAAAAATCAATGTACCTTTCTTTATTGTATTAAGTATTCTTCTTAATTTACGAAATACGATTCAAGGTTTTGGATATAAAATCACACCACTTATTTCAAGTCTTATTGAATTCTTTGGAAAAATCGTATTCACTTTATTTCTAGTACCTACATTTAAATATTTGGGTGTATGCTTTTGCGAACCTATTATCTGGTGTTTGATGGCTAGTCAATTATTATTTTCATATCACAGAATCATAAAACCATTTAAAGCGCAGAACTAATATCTGCGCTTTGTTATGTATTATGCTTGTATAAATTGTTTTAAATAATCTTCATCTAAAATTAAGATTTTTTGATTGACCATTGTAATGACGTTTTCCTCACGTAATCCTCTTAATATACGGTTTACACTATTTCTTGTGGAAATACCGCAGAAGCCAGCTATATCGTCGTTCGTAACTTGGAAATCAATTATTATTCCATCCTTTAATTTTCTTCCAAATAATGGAATTAACGAATAAATAAAAGCCCAAACAGCTCCATTTTTTCCATTCATTGTCATAAGTTGTTGTCTTAAAATAGCTTCTGATAATTTATTTCGATAATATGAATTTACATAATCTTGTAGATTTGTATCTTGATTTACATATTCCCAAAACAATACCCTTGGAATACGATAAAATACAGCTGTATCACTTTCTATACGAACATTAAATGGTGCTGACGTATATTGACTTACTTCGTCTTTTAAAAGTGAAATAATATCCGGCCCTTTAATATACGATATATTAAATTCGCGACCATCACGTAAAATTATACTTGTTTTAATAACGCCTTCCTTTAACACATATGTATCTTGTTGTTCCAATCCATAATACGTTAAATATGTATGTCTTTTTTTTGTAACTGTAGGCACATCTTTTTCTTCAAGAAATTTTATTAAATAGTTACTGCCCATAAAAACCCATTTCTCCTTCAGTTAAAATAGTATAACACAATCCAAAAAATATGTAGGTAACATATGTTATTATCTTTAATTGTTTCATAAGAAAGAAAAAGG
>NZ_CATVYQ010000084.1:0-4427 GCF_958348295.1 uncultured Holdemanella sp. | reverse complement strand
TAAACCAGATGATAAAGTCATCGATTCTATACTTGCGTTTTGTGGCCGTGCTCCTTTAAAAAATGCACAAAAGTATAATATTTTTATAAAGAGTTCAAGTAAAACAAGTTGTATTGAGTGGTATCCATCTTTCACAAATTATTATGCTTCTTATCGTATTTTCGACTGTATTTTAAGTCTTATTATCACAATTCTTTTTTATTGGATTTCAAAAAATCTTAAACCACTTCGATCAAAGAAAAACATCTTTTATTCTTTATCCAGTCGTATGATGTTCTCTTTTCTTTGTGCAACATTGTTGGTATTAACTTCTTTTTCATTTCTATATTTAAATCGTAGTGCTGTCTTTGAGTTTTTAATGGATACTTTTTATCAATCGGAAGATTATTCTTCTTATGTAAAGAAATTAGAAAAACAACTCCAAAATTTCGATCTAACGAAAGAAAATAAAAAAGCCATCAATCATATATTAAAAGAAAACGCACTCAATCATGCGTATGTGGAATTATATGATCAGGATGGAATCTATTTTACAGACAAATCTCCATTAAGCAGCAATAATTTTTTGTTGTTATATAGTTTTGATGATTTGGATGTTTTGGAGGCCCCATTGTATTATGATTATCCAATACAGTTTAAAAACCAATCCGTTTATTTATATATCACTTCTTTTCCAATGATTCCATTCCAAATTCCTTATATTATTCTTTCGCTTTTGATTTCTTTCTCTTTTTATTTAATTATCCTACAAAGTTTTATCCATAAACGAATTCATTCCATTCAAAGTTTACAGGAAGATGTGTTTACTTTAGCAATCGGTGAATGGAATCACGAAATCAAAGTAAGTGATAGAGATGAGATTGGACGTTTAGCCCAGGACTTGAATCAAATGCGCATTGCCTTTCTACAAACAATGGACAATGAACAACAGGCTCGTGTTGCGAATAAAGAATTAATTTCTTCTTTATCTCATGATTTAAGAACTCCATTAACAACGTTAAAGGGGTATCTTGAAATCATGAATTTAAAAAAGGATGATATTGAATTTCGTGATCAATATCTTCAGAAGTGTTTAGCTAAAGTTGAAGAAATCACATATCTTTCAAATAAAATGTTTGAGTATTCTCTTGTCTTTTCTACAGAATACAATTCGGATTTATCGAATATTCCCATTCAAAGAGTCATCAATACATTGGTAGATCATATTCAGTATTTAAGAGAAATGGATCTACACATTTTATATGAGCCTCTACAGACTTCTCTATCTATGGATGCGAATTTTGCGATGATTCAAAGAATATTAAATAATGTATTTTCAAATATTCAAAAGTATTGTGATCCTTGGAAAGATATTGTGATTCAAGCAACAATTGAGGAAGATCGATTAAAAATGAGTTTTACCAATTCAATCAATCATCATTTAGATAAAGTAGAGAGTAATGGGATTGGTTTAAAGAGTGTAAAAAAAATGATAGAACTACATCATGGTACTTTCTATCAAGACGAAACAAATGACTTATTTACTATTATATTAACTTTCCCTATTCATCAGTAAGAGTGATTCTTACTGATTTTTTTGATAGAAGAAATGAAATTTTGATTTGTTGACCCATTTTATAAAGTCAACAAATCTATTCTGCTCCGCCAACAGTGGTGCCATTGTTTTTAACGAATTTGCGTTCATTTTTAATTACGTCATAAGAACACCAATTTAGTCATTTTTAAGAAAATGACTAAATTGAATTGAAAAATGACTAAATTGAATTTATAATAGTTTTGAAGGAGGATACGATGAGACAATTTGAATATAAAGAAAGTTGGAAAAGATTATTAACTCCGAATATCGTTTCTCTTTTGACTTCTATTCATGAATATAAAGGTGAACAAAATTTATTTATTGAGTCTAATTCGGATAAACTAGTTGAATTGTTAGAGATAGCTAAAATCCAAAGTACTGAAGCTTCAAATAAAATTGAAGGAATTATCACTACAGATGATCGTCTGAAAAAACTTGTTATGGATAAGACAATGCCTAAAAGTAGAAGTGAAAAGGAGATAGCTGGTTATCGTGATGTATTAAATACAATTCATGAAAGTTATGAATACATCCCTATTAACGCTAATTACATTCTTCAACTACATGGTGATTTATATAAGTATAATGGAATGAGTTTTGGAGGAAAATTTAAGTCAACAGATAATATAATCGCAGAAGTTGATTCTAGCGGAAATCAAAAAATAAGGTTTCAACCTATTGAGGCTTGGGCTACACCAGAAGCTATGCTCAACATGTGTAATGCATACAACGATGCATTAAATAATAACATTGATCCATTGATATTAATGCCAATGTTTATATTGGATTTTTTGTGCATTCACCCATTTAATGATGGAAATGGAAGAATGAGCAGACTACTTACTTTACTGCTTTTGTATAAATCAGGATATATAGTTGGTAAATATATAAGTATAGAAAAACTGATTGAGAAATCAAAAGATACATATTATGAGCAATTACAAGCAAGTTCTTATGAATGGCATGATAACAAAAATGATTATGAACCATTTGTAGAATACTATCTTGGAGTAGTTATCGCTGCATATAAAGAGTTTTCTGGCCGAGTTCAGACATTGATTGAATCTGGAATGAATAAACCTGAGAGAATTCGTGAAGTTATAAGAAAACATATAGGCAAAATCACAAAGAGCCAAATCATGGAAAAATGTCCAGATATAAGTGATACTACAGTTCAAAGAACTTTGACTGAATTGTTAAAAAAGAATGAAATTATTAAATTAAGTGGTGGAAGATATACTTCATACATATGGAATGAGGAGAAAGAATAATGATTACAGGAGAATTAAAAAACAAAATCGATAGTTTATGGGATGTGTTTGCGGCAGGAGGATTAACAAATCCTCTTGAAGTAATTGAACAAATTACTTATTTGATGTTTATCCATGATTTGGATGATACGGATAATAAGAATGCGAAAGAATGCGCAATGTTAGGTTTGCCATTCAAGAGCATTTTTTCTGATAAAGTTGAGATTGGTGAAAGAACAATTGATGGTCAACAATTAAAGTGGTCTACATTTAGAGATTTTCCAGCAAATAAGATGTATGAAACAATCCAAGAATGGGTATTCCCATTTATTAAGAATCTACATTCTGATAAGAATAGTGCATATTCAAAGTATATGGATGATGCGATATTTAAATTGCCTACGCCTTTGGTATTATCTAAAGTTGTTGATTCATTAGATGAAATTTATGTATTAATGGGACAATCAACAGAAATCGATATTCGTGGAGATGTATATGAATATTTATTGTCTAAGATTTCTACCGCTGGAAGAAACGGCCAATTCAGAACACCAAGACACATTATTCATATGATGGTTGAACTGATGAAACCATCTCCAAAAGAAACAATTTGTGATCCAGCATGTGGTACAGGTGGTTTCTTAGTTGGCGCAAGTGATTATTTAAGAGAAACATATCGCAATGATATTTTGATGAACAAAGAAAATAGAGAGCATTATATGAATCATATGTTCCATGGATTTGATATGGATAGAACCATGCTTCGTATTGGTGCTATGAATATGATGACACACGGCGTAGAATCTCCGTTCATCGAATATAGAGATAGTTTATCGGATCAAAATCTAGATACCGATAAATATTCTTTAATTCTTGCCAACCCTCCATTTAAAGGTTCATTAGATGCTGATTCAGTATCTGCCAACTTATTAAAAGTAGCCAAGACAAAGAAAACAGAATTATTATTTCTGGCTTTGTTTATAAGAATGTTAAAGATTGGTGGAAGATGTGCTTGTATCGTTCCTGACGGTGTCTTATTCGGCTCAAGTAACGCTCATAAACAAATAAGAAAAGCAATTATTGAAGACAATAGATTAGAGGCAGTGATTTCAATGCCTTCCGGTGTATTCAAACCTTATGCCGGTGTATCAACAGGAATATTGATTTTTACAAAAACAGGTCATGGTGGAACTGACAAGGTTTGGTTTTATGACATGAAAGCCGATGGATATTCATTAGATGATAAAAGATCTCCAATCAAAGAGAATGATATTCCAGATATTATCGAAAGATTTAATCATTTAGATAAAGAAGCAAACCGAAAAAGAACAGAACAAAGTTTCTTGGTAGATAAAAAAGAAATTGTAAATAACAATTACGATCTTTCAATCAATAAATATAAAGAAATTGTGTATGAAAAAGTAGAATATCCACCAACAAGTGAAATACTTGCAGATATTGAAGAATTAAATAAAGAAATTGATAAAAATTTAGAAGAACTTAAAGTTCTTCTAAAAGGGTAGAAAGGAGGAAGAATCTGAATGATAAATTCGGATTTGTAGGGATGAATGAAAATAAAAGTTGGAAATATAACAAAAATA
>NZ_CATVYQ010000083.1:0-4528 GCF_958348295.1 uncultured Holdemanella sp. | reverse complement strand
TTTCTGTAAAAAAGAACCAAATAGTGTGACTAAAAGTCCGGCTAACGCAAAACGAATACCCGCAAACATTAATATGCTTGGTACTCCTTCAATATCAAATAATTGATACCCCCATTTAATAAAGGGAGCTGCACTTCCCCATAGTGTACAACATAACATGGCTAATAAAAACACATGGGAAGGTTTTTTAAAAAATCCCCTATTCTCCATATCCTATTAAAACTTATCCTTCCCTTTTTTCTTCTAATTCCATCCAGCGGTTTGTCAAAGTTTCTAATTCTTCTTCTTTTTGCGTTCTTAAATCACTTAATTCTTTTAATTTCGCAAAATCACTTTGACATTCATTCATCTGATGGTCTAAATCTTCAATTTCAGTTTCCAACAATTCCATTTTCTCTGGCAATTGTTCTAATTCTTTTTTCTCCATATAAGATAATAAAGAACGCCTCTTCTTTTCGACTGGTTTTTGTACAACCACCTTTTTATTTTCATCTCTTGATTTCACTAAATAATCACTATATCCACCACTATATTGTTTAAAAGTACCATCTTCTTGATGGACAAACACTTTATCTACAACGCGATCCAAAAAATATCGGTCATGACTTACAGTAATAATGGCTCCTTGGAAATTATCTAGGTAATCTTCTAATACATCCAATGTTAAGATATCTAAATCATTTGTTGGCTCATCCAATAATAAGATATTTGGTTCCTGCATCAAAACTCTTAATAGATATAATCTTCTTCTTTCTCCACCAGAAAGTCTTGATAGTGTAGTATAGTGCATATTTCTTGGAAATAAAAATCTTTCAAGCATTTGTGCTGCACTAAGTGTCATTCGATCGTATTCGATAACTTTTGAAACTTCTTCAATATAATCAATAACGCGCATATTTAAATCTACGCCTTGATCGGCTTGTCTGAAATATCCAATTTTAACAGTTGTGCCATATTCGATGGTTCCATAGGTTGGTTGTTTCAACCCTGCAATGACATCGAGTAATGTGGATTTTCCACATCCATTTTCACCAATAATACCAATACGGTCTTGGCGTAATACAACATAGTTAAAATCATGAAACAATTCTTTTTTAGGATATGTAAACCCTAAATTTGTACATTCTATTGTTTTATTCCCTAAACGCTGCATAGCGGCATTGATTTTTAACGCTTCTTCTTGTTGTTTAAAACGTTTCTGACGCAATTCTTCAAATCTTTGAAGTCGACTATTCGATTTAGTTCCACGCGCTTGTACGCCCGCTCTAACCCACTCTAATTCCTTTTTATATAAGTTCTTGTGTTTATGTGCAGCTAGTTTTTCTTGTTCTATACGCGTTTCTTTATTTTCTAGATATACTTCATAGTTCCCATTATGAATATATAAATCACCTTGGTCTAATTCAATCATTTTCGTGCAAACACGATCTAAAAAATAACGGTCGTGTGTCACCATAAAAATTGCACTTTTAGAACGAATTAAATAGTTTTCTAGCCATTCAACCATATCGTTATCCAAATGGTTGGTTGGTTCATCTAAAAGTAACAAATCGCAACTTGTACATAATGCCAAGGCTAGTGCAACTCTTTTTCTTTGGCCTCCAGACATAGTTGACATTGAACTTTGAAAATTGGTAATACCTAGTTTCGTTAGTATGGATTTTAATTCGAATTCTGCAACAGGATGTTCATTTTTTGAATTCACAAGTTGAATTTCATCCCATACACAATCTGTTTTGAATTCTGGATTTTGTGGCAAATAATGAATCTTGATTCCATTCTTCTTAATAACGGTTCCTGAATCATAGGTTTCGAGTCCTGCATGTATCTTTAATAAAGTACTTTTACCAGTACCATTCACACCAATCAGTGCTATTTTATCTGTATCTTCTATTGTAAAAGATGCATCTTTTAAAATGCATTTGTCATTTATATTCTTTTTTAAACTTTCTGTTGAAATTAACATAACATCACCTTGTGTATTATTATATAATAATTTTTGAGGTGACATGTATGAAACTAATAAAAAACATTCAAATTTATGCTCCTGAAAATCTAGGTGTGAAAGATGTATTGATTTCCGATTCTAAGATTGAAAGCATTGATGAGCATATCGAACTAACTTACCCAATTGAAACCATTGATGGTACAGGCTGTGTTTTAACACCAGGTTTGATTGATCGTCATGTTCATATTACTGGTGGTGGTGGTGAAGCTGGATTTATTTCGAGAGCCAGACCTATTGATGTGCAAGAAATATTGGATGCAGGTATCACAACCGTCGTTGGATTATTAGGAACGGATGGTTACACAAGAAGCACAAAAGAATTATTTGCGAAAGCTAAAGAACTAACACAAAAAGGTGTACATACATATATCTTAACGGGCAGCTATGCCTATCCTAGTAATACACTAACAAGTTCAGTGGAAGACGATATTGTGTTTATTGATAGTATTCTAGGGGTTAAGCTTGCATTAAGTGATCATAGATCGAGTCATATTACAGAAGATGAATTAATTCATTTGGCTTCTAGAATTCGTACAGCGAGTCTTATAGCTGGAAAACAAGCAAATTTAACAATTCATATGGGTGATGAAAAACAAGCCTTAGAACTTGTCTTTAAGGCCATAGAAAAAGCCGATATTCCTATTTCATTATTCCAGCCTACACATTGTTCAAGAAATCCTCATTTATTTGAACAAGCTAAAAGATTTACGGAAATGGGTGGAACTATCGATCTTACTTGTGATGGCAATGGTAAAACATTAAACTACATTCAACAAATCGAAAATACTGAAAAAGTAACCATTTCTAGTGATGCTCAAGGATCTTGGTCCACGTATAATGAAGATGGTTCTGTCAAAGAGATAGGTATTACTCCAATATCGAATTTAAAAAACGAATTCATTTACCTAAAAAATAAACTCGGATACGAAAAAGCTTTACCATTCTTCACAAGAAATGTTGCGAATGTATTAGGATTTAAATATACTGGACAAATTAAAGAAGGATTTGATTGTGATCTTGTCATTTGGAAAGAGAATCAAATTCAAAAAGTTATCGTAAAAAAATAGACACTGATTAAAAAATCAGTGTCTTTTATTATTCATTAATTGAATTACTTAACGAATTGTACAATAGCCATTGAAGCTGCATCTCCACGACGGATACGTGTCTTAATTACACGAGTGTATCCACCATTACGATCTGCATATGCTGGTCCAATTTCATTGAATAATTTTTGAAGAGCTGTTGTTCCCTCTTCATCTACTTCTACATTACGAACATAAGCTGCTGCTTGTCTACGTGCATGTAAATCTCCACGTTTTGCTAATGTTACTAATGAGTCCATTACAGCACTTAGTTCTTTTGCTTTCATTTCTGTTGTTTCGATTTGTCCGTTTTCAATCAAAGATGTTGCCATGTTACGCAACAATGCTTTACGATGATCGGCTTTACGTCCCAATTTACGATTCCACATGGTATTTCCTCCTATCCGTTATTTTGTTTAAAAGACAATCCTAATTCTTTAATTTTGTCTTTAACTTCTTGTAATGATTTCTTTCCTAAGTTGCGAACGTGAATCATTTCCTCTTCAGTTTTTTGAGTTAATTCATCAACAGTCGCAATACCAGCACGTTTCAAACAGTTGTAAGAACGAACTGATAATTCTAGGTCTTCAATCATTTTATGAGTAGTATGTGCCACAGGTTCTTCTGAAACTTCAACTTCTTTTTCTTTCACTTCAAGACTAGCTTCATCAACTGATGCTAAAATTGATAAGTGATCACGCAAGATTTTACCAGCTACAGCTAATGCTTCGCTTGGTTTTATTGTTTCATCTGTAGTAATTTCTAACTCTAATGAATCATACATACTTCCATCATCACCTTTAACTGGGTTAGCAACATAACTAACATTTTTAATTGGTGAGTATAGAGAGTCTGTATAAATAATACCAAGAGGTTGTCCTTCATTTTGGTACATTCTTTTATTTACATCAGAACGCACGAATCCACGGCCTAAACGAGCCTGAAGTTCCATATGCATAGAACCTCCTTCAGACAAAGTACAAATTGGTAAATCTTTGTTTAATACAGTAACTCCTGTTGGACATTCGATATCACCAGCTACGACTGTTTTTGGTCCTTCTTGGTTAATACGAAGTGTATAAACTTCATTATCATGAATATCAATATCTAAAATCAATTGTTTCAAGTTTAAAATAATTGAAGCAACGTCTTCTTTTACACCTTTAATACCTGTAAATTCGTGGTATACACCGTCAATACGAATACTGAAGATTGCACCCCCAGGAATTGATGATAATAAAACACGACGAAGTGCATTACCTAATGGTGTACCATAGCGATATTCTAATGGTTCTAATAAGAATTTACCTACTTTTGTTGTTTCTTCGATAGTCGAAATTTTATACTTTGTGCTCATTTGGACACCTCCTTAGTATGGTGACTATCCACGAGGTCGTTTTGGTGGACGACATCCGTTGTGTGGAATTGGTGTTAC
>NZ_CATVYQ010000082.1:0-4759 GCF_958348295.1 uncultured Holdemanella sp. | reverse complement strand
AAATCCCTATGACTTTTAAAGGTTGATTTATCCCTATCTAGTTTTATATATTCATTTTAAATAATCAATATATCGGTTTTTTCTTTTGGTATTATTCAAAAATTGCATGCCCAATACGAACTGTATTTGATCCATGTTTAACAGCTAACTTATAATCTTGAGACATGCCCATAGATAAAGTATCCATTTCAGGATATTGTTCTTTTAATTCTAAATATAAAGTATGCATCTGTTCAAACTCAGACTCAACTAATTCTTGATCATCTGTTTTTGAAGCCACACACATAATGCCTTTAATTTGAATATGTTTAAATTCCTGCAATTGAGAAATAAAGCTTTTGGCATCCTTAAAAGGATATCCCGTCTTGTTTGGATCTTTCGAAATTTTTAGTTCTACTAATACCTTTTGAATGATGCCATGTTTGTTGGCTTGTTTTTCAATTTCTTCAGCAAGTTTCAATGAATCCAAGCTTTCAATCACATCAACCTTTCCAACAATATACTTCACTTTATTTGTCTGTAGATGCCCAATAATGTGCCAAGTATATTTTGGATCATACTTATCTATAAATTCCTGTACACGATTTTCTCCAAAAGTAGTTAGTCCCATTTTTGCGACTTCATCAATTTCCTCCTTTGTACGCGTTTTAGATACAGCCACTACATTAAAATCCTGTGCTTTTAGTTCTTCAATCAATTCTTTATTCATATTAAAACAGTCCTTTCAATACAAATTTAATTATAGACGAAGAAAAAAAAGAAGCAATACGTTGCTTCTAGTTAAATAGCTTTCCAAACAACCATCTTATCGTTGGCCCACAATAACAAATCTGCCAAAAGAAAGCCATTGGAAAATTAAATAAAATAGTCATAAACCAAACTGAAATAATTTGGATACCTGGAGTTTTAAATAGAATGGTCGCAATCAAACTCATGATTGGACACATAATACAAATAATGTAGAAAGAAATCGCAAGTGTAATAAAGAAAGGTCGATCATTTGGCGTTACAACTTTAAACGCAAAGTAATGTGCTAATTTATCAACAAAGAAAAATTCTAAAATAAAGGCAACAGGCCACATGATAATCAATTCATGAAAAGCTAATAAAAAGACTCGATTGGACATACCACCCATATTCAGTGCGATGTTGTAACAAATCATGGCATAAACCATTAAAAAAGACATAAATAAAGTAAATACAATATTCTCGAATTTAGTTTTTGGCATATATTTTCTCCTCCTAAATGACTTTTTGTGTTGTTCAATCAAAGACGTTTCCAATATGTACCAAAAAGTGAACGCTAGTAATAATACCATAAATTTTCTAATTTTGTAATAAAAAATCAGTAAGAATGACTCTTACTGATGAATAGCGATTTTATACATAATTTGCATTTTTGTTTATGCTGCTTATAATGCTTTGAATACCGCTCCACAAATTGATATTATCACCAAACAATTCAACTACATTACCTTTATCGATAAAAGGAGATTCTTGTAAAACAGACATATCTTTCATCATTCCGTTGCGAACAATGAATTCTACGATTTGATTTACAAAATAGATTTGATTACTATTCATTTCTCTTTCATCCAAATATTTAGAGAAAGCTTCTTTTGCGGCATTCATATCTAGTCCGACTATTTCACGAACAAATTCACCAAGTGGTTTTTCACCAATCTCAGAATAATAATCTTGTTTTGTTCCAAGTTGATTCCATATAATTTTTTCTAGTTCATCCATATCATTTTTATCTAATGGTTTATTTTCTTTTAGTTTCAAGATAACTGGATTATCTTTTTGATGTTGTTTAATATAATATTCAAGTTTATCTTTATAATTTTGTAAATCATCATTTTCCAAATCTGATTCATTCCAATCAACAGACAAAATGTCATCTTCAAAATCAGTTGTGTAAACCTTTCCCGTTTTAGGAATATACTTAATCAAGTCACGAAGATTCTTTCTAATAAGTTCAAAATCATCGATATCACTTTCTTCTAAATAATTTGTGTGTAAGATTCTGTCTAAAAGTTCAGACTGTACTTGTATTTCAGGAATATTTGCAACGCTAGCGATACTCTTTACTTTTTTCAAAAGATCCTTTTTATACTTAGGATATTTTTTCTGTGCTAAGTGAGCCAATTCAATTCCATGCATCAATGCATCAAAACGAACTGCACTGATATCGTCATCATCTGGCTTAATCAATGGAATAAGTTCTTCTTTCACATCTAGACAATCTTCATAGGTTAAAGAGTTGTAATTATCTGGATTTGAATATAGATCAACATATTTAATGTGTTGGCGCACATCAAACTTATTACGGTCCAATTCTTTTACCTTACTAACCATTTCCTCAACTAATTGTTTTCTCCACTCTTTTAACTCTTCTGTTTGATAATTTAAATCTTGCAACTTATAGGTGATTTGGAATTTTAGATTAAAGATAGCACCGTGGACAGCTATCGCATTAGCCGATGCTTTGCCTTTATTCATTCTAAAAAATTCAAAGTTTCCACAGAAATCAAAGATATAAAATTCTTTTTTATCATTTCCATCTAATAATCCCGGACATAATCGCGTCCCTCTTCCAATCATTTGCCAAAATTTTGCCTTACTCATTACTTTTTTAAAGAAAACAAGATTCACTACTTCTGGAACATCAATTCCTGTATCTAGCATGTCTACAGAAATCGCAATTTGTGGAAGTTTATTAGAATCAGAAAATTCGTCAATCGCACTTTGAGCATAGTTGATTTTATTATCTATAACTTTTGCGTAACCCTTCAAATCTGGATATTCTTTATTAAATAATTCAAATATTTTTTCGGCATGCATATGATTTTTTGCAAAAATAATTGTTTTACCTATCTTTTGTCCGTAATCAACTCTAATACCATAGTCAAATAAAGTCTTTAAAACTTTTCTTATTGTATCTTCGTTAAATACCCATGAATTCAATGCGGAAGAATCAATATATTCTGGTATATTTCCATTTTCATCTGCAAATGTATCTTCATATTCTTCTTTTTCTTCATCTGATAATTCATCCCACGCAATGCCTTGAGAAATGAATTTTAAATCGGTTTCAACTGAAAGAAAATCGACTAAATATCCATCTTTTACAGCTTGAGCAAGTTCATATCCATACGTAGGAACACCATTTTCTAATTCAAATATTGCATATGTATTTTTATCGATTTCATCTTTAGGGGTAGCTGTAAGTCCAACAATTGGAGCATCAAAATAATTAAAAATATCTCTATATTTATTATAAATCGATCTATGCGCTTCATCACAAATGATCAAATCAAAGTGTCCACAAGTAAATAATTTTTTATCATCTTCTTTAACAGTATCGATGCATCCCATCATAGTTGGATATGTAGAAAATACTGCATGTGCATTATAATTGGATTTATCTTCAACTAAATTTGTAGACGATAAGTTAGGAAGCATATTCGCAAAACTTCTTTTGGCTTGTGTAACTAACGAATTTCTATCTGCCAAGAATAATACATTCTTGATCCACCCTTCATTTAAAAGCACATCAACAAGTCCAATAACAGTTCTAGTCTTACCAGAACCAGTCGCCATAACTAGCAATGCTTTTCTTTTGTTTTTTTGATCAAATGCTTCGCAAGTAGCTCTAATAGCCTCTTCTTGATAATATCTACCTGCAATATCTTTGTTTATATTAATATATTTCAAATGAGCTCTAGTACTTATTAAATTAAAATACTTTTCTAAATCTCTTTTAGAATAAATAGAAGATACTTTTCTTTCTGGATAGTGATTATCGATAATTCTTGTTTCAAAACCATTTGTAAGAAAAACAACAGGTCTACGTCCATATTGTTTTTCTAAGATGTTGGCATATAAGATTGCTTGCTGTCTACCTTTAGAAATGTCTATACATGTTCTTTTAGCTTCAATAACAGCCAATGGCTTTTGCATGTCATCATACAATACATAATCAGCATATCCTACTTCAGATTTATTTGGCATTCCATCTAGTTCTACTTCATTGATCCAATCTTTATTTTCAATCCAACCAGCATCAAGAAGCATCGCATCAATGTATAATTTACGTGTTTTATATTCAGATAAATCCAAAGGCTTTGACACATATGTATTTTGCTGTTGTACTCTTCGTTCACTTAATTCAGCTTTTAAAGATTTATTTTCTTCAATCAAAGCATCTAAATCAATATTTACGTTTATTTCTGGAATCGAAACTAAATCTTCTTTTTCTAAAAGAGTTGCGTCAAATTCTCTTTCTTCATATTCATCACCATAACAATATGCTATCCAATCCATGAAGTAGAAAAGGTTCTTTAGACATATTTCTGCAATGTTTTTAGCCTTATCTCCACTATTATGAGCAGCTTCATTTCCATAGCGACGAATAAATTCCAAACGTTTCCATAAATCATCTCCAATTATTTTTCTAAAAGTATCACAATTCATCAAAGTATGTAGATTATCTTTGTAAGGCACAACCAAATCATTGTCAACCGAAAACATCCACTTAATTGCCGTTTCCGTTGCTCTACGACAATTGATGATGCAAGTATTACTATCGACTTTATATGTCTTTTCAGCAATGATTGCTATATCGATAAAACTTTCAAATTCACTCTCTTTTTTTAAATAATCAAAATTTGTCATAGTGTACCTCACTTTCTTTATACTTATTCATATCTTTATTTTAATACCTTATATACATATCGTCATATTTTGATTTATCGAC
>NZ_CATVYQ010000081.1:0-4857 GCF_958348295.1 uncultured Holdemanella sp. | reverse complement strand
TGATATATTCCAATAACCTTTTAATTTAAGTAAAAATAAACTCTACTTTTTAAATTCAATACGCGAAAATTTAAAAAATAACATACCCTTAAAAAATGTTTATTAAAATATACTCAAAAAAAATATATTCATACTTATTGGTCTTTTGCTGACCTACTGCTGCTCTAAAAAATGCGAGCGATAGTTATTAAATCATGATTTATACATATAGTATATCAGTCTAAGAAAGCGTTTACAACATCTCTACTTGCACATTTTAGGGGACTTTTTGCACTTTTTAACAACATGTTTATGATTTTTTACCATTTTAGACACATGAAAACTAACCAAATATTCTAATTTCAAAGAACTTTACTTCAAAACTATCACTAGACACTGCTCAAAAATCAAGATGAAAGCATTCCATGCTGTTGGTTACAAGAAAAATTTTCATCATAAAAGATATTTAATAATCTATGCAGCTATTTTATACAAAAAAAGATCTCAACTTATAACCATTGCTGAAATCTTTTTGATTGTTAAAAAATTTAGAGGTCTATTCACTAAATAAATAATTAATTTTGTTATTGCTTCTCCAATAATATATTTAATTCATCATTCAAATTTTGCATTGCCAACTCAATATCCTCATTTGTATCAATGACTCTTCGAATTTCACTATCTGCCATCGAATACAATTGATCATAGCCATCCAGCTTTTTTATCGTGATTGCTTGTTCCATCATATCATCAAAAAAATCTAAGTTATAATTTGAATCCAACGGCGCATCCTCTTGAATATACTTAGTCACATTTTTGGATGTTGACACATTCTTTAACACGGAAACACCCTGCGAATATTTAAACAAACTCTCTTGCGTTGTCTCATCATAACAAAGTAACTTCAAAAATTCCCAAGCCATTTTTTTCTTAGAGGACATTTTACTGATTCCACAAAGTAAACTATCCATTTGCGACACATTATTGCCACTAGGTCCTGCAGGCATTGGAAGACAATCCCATTCAAAACTTGAATATTTTTTAACGCTCCAAGGATACGGTTTATATGTTCTATATTCACTAAACATCATTGGACAAAAGGCAACCTTCCCTTTATCAAATAATTCACTTGTCACATTCTGATTTCGATTTAATTGACGTACAAATTCAATGGCTGAATACACATCCTGTTTCTGTAAAGTACACTTCATACTTTCTTCATCATACAATGCCTGTCCATTCGAACTTAGAGCATTTTGCCAAGTATAGCCATACTCTCCAAATTGATCGATTTCTCCATCACCATCCGTATCCACAGTCAATTTTTCACAAATTGAATAAAAATCATCCCACGTCCAATTCACGTTTGGGATCGCAATCCCATTTTCTTCTAATAACGTTTTATTCACAAACATCAAAGTTGGTGAACTTTCATATGGAAGTGCATATTGATGATCATATATATTTCCTGCATTTAATGTTGTTGAAAAATATCGATTTTTATTAAAGCCTGCATCCGTTTGCATAAACGTATCTAATGGTTCTAACATTCCCACCTTAGCATATGTAGAAAGATCATCACTCAAAACCATGAATACATCGGGCAATTTACCATCTAAAGCTTCCTTTGAAATCCAATCTGAATAATCCTCTTTTAAGATTCCACTCACATATTCCACTTGCACATTGGGATGTGTTTTCTCAAATCGTTCAATCACATCATCAATAATTTTGCCACTGTATGGACTTGGCACATTCCAGTTACTACCCGCAAATACACCTATCGTTAAAACAATGGGTTTTTGTGTATAATAAAATGTAGCTGTCAAACAACACACCAATATGGCTATCAAAAAAGTTCTTAATCTTTTTTTCACCATTATTTATTTCCCCTAGACAAATACCAAATAGCCAATTGTGTACGATCTCTTAAATCCAATTTATCCAAAATCACACTTAAATAGTTGCGAATCGTACCCTCACTAAATCCAAGTTTTTGGGCAATTTCTTTATTCGAGTAACCATGCCCAATTTGTGCAATGATTTTTCGTTCTGTATCACTTAAATCAAAATCTTCCTTATGTTCAAAACTAAATTCCGAATTCGAGTTTGCCATTTGCGAAAAGAACTGTGCAACTTTTCCTGCCACATTCGGATTAAAACATGCTCCCCCAGATAACACACTATGAATAGCTGAACTCAACTCTTCTAAAGAACAACCCTTTAAAAGATAACCGCTTGCACCATATTTTAAAGCATCATAAATATATTCATCATCATCAAACGTTGTTAATATTATAACTTTTATATTTGGATATTCTTTCTTCACAATTCGCGTACAATCCACACCACTCATATTTGGCATACGCACATCCATCAAGATAATATCTACACTTTCTGTTTTTAATGAATCTAATACTTCTTGCCCACTACCAACCACTTTTACAACTTCAAAACTTGGATCCGAATCTAAAATAATCTTTAAGCTTTCTCGAATGAGCTGTTGATCATCCGCAATCATAATTTTAACCATTATTCTCTCCTCTTCTCATTGGTATTTCTACAATTAACTCAAATCCATTATCGCCATAATAACGAATTCGTCCCTGTAATAAATTAATACGTTCCGTCAAATGATGAATACCAAAGCCCGGATTTACATCCTTACATCCTTGACCATTATCTTCAATAATTATAATCAAATTATTATCGGCTTGCGCAATCGAAACATAAATTTTTGTGGCATGACCATGCCTTACAGAATTGGTCATTCCTTCTTGAACTACACGATACACGATTTCTTCTTCATCTGCATTTAAATTCACCAAAGGCAAATGACACAAATAAAGAATCGTTACATCAGTCAATTTTTGAAAGTCCATGATCATCATATCTAAAGCTTCTTTTAAAGAATAGCGTTCTAACGCATCTGGCTTCAACTTATCCACTGAACGCCTGACATCCGTTAATCCTCGTTTTGCACTCTCTTGCAAAATCCCCAATTGTGCTTTTGTGACATTGACATCCCTATCAATCATCACTTGACAAGCCTCAAGACCAACACTTAATCCCGTTAAAGTATGTCCTAATGTATCATGAATTTCACGGGCAAGACGGTTTCTTTCTTTGGTTTCACCCATTTTTTCACGCAAATTCGCATAACCCTTTAGTTGAATATTCAAGCGTTTCAATTCAGCATTTAATGAAGCGAACTTTTGTGTTTCATTCATCTGCTTTTGTAGATACAAGAATATATAGGCAATAAATAATACAATATTTAAATTGGTTAAAGTAACCTCAATACCCATCAACAATCCTTGTGTTCTTGAATTATATACAGACAAATATTCCTGGAATGAAATCATAGGAATATAAATGGATAAATATCCATAATTTGAAAACATATATGCCAAAAAGACAAGTATGATGCAAATTGAACGATCAAAAGATTTATCTACATACATCAAACAATCGGCAATGACGATAAATAAGATACATGTTGCACTAAAGGAGATATTCTTCATCAAAATCAAACTGAATCCTAACTCAATAAAGATAGGAATCATTTGGTGATGATTAAAAAATTTGAGTTTTGGACGAATGGACACAAAACAAAATAGCGCAATAAACATAAATATAGAGATATAAAAAGAACGCATTGGAACATTGGAAAGCGTAGATATATTTTTTATAAAATCGGATGCATAGCCACTTTTTGTCACATGTACCAACGTATAATACATCACAATTGCGGTGTACCAAACAGTAAAAAAACTAAAAACCCACATACAGACATAGACAAGCCATACATTATATTTTTTAATATTTTGTATCATTGCCAGCCCTCCGTAGAATAATCTTGAACATTCTCTTTTGTGATGATTTGCACAGGACTCATTTCATTTTTATTCTTAATTGTTTCTTGCGAAAACAACTTATAAATTGCCTCCCCAGCCTTTTTTCCAAACGTCTTTGGCGATTGTGCCACAGTTGCAGCCATTTTACCTTCTGCAACCATTTCTTTTGCCTCAGGCGTTCCATCAATTCCATAAACATATTTATCTTTCAACATATTATTTGACGAAAGTGCTGCCATTGCCCCCATTGCGCTTGGATCATTCAAACACATTACAACATCAAATTCTATTCCTTCCTCAATAAAAGACTCCATCTTTGGCATAGCCACCTCTAATTGCCCATCACACTCCATACGTTTGACCACTTTATAGTTTTCATTGGATTGAATGGTATCCTCAAATCCTTTAATACGTAAGTAGCCCGAGCGAGTCGTGGAATGTTGTAAAAGAACAATATTAGCATGATCAAGCTTACGCATCATATCCTTTGCACATTGAACACCCGCATCATAGTTATCACTCACAATATTATAAGTAACGTTCTTATTATGTTTTACTTCCGTATCCACTACAATCACAGGAATATGATTTCTGTATGCTTCTTTTAATGAATCTTCTAACCCCTCATAATCAACAGGCGCAATTACTATGGCATCGACTTGTTGTTCAATCAAATAGTGAATTTGTTCCTTTTGCTTTTTTAAACTCATAGCTGAATCCAAAGCGATGAGCTGATCCCCATGTTCCTTTAAGATTCTAGAAATTTCCTCATTGATTACTGAATAAAACGTATTGTTGTAGGTCATATAAGTAGCTCCTATCTTACGTGGCTCCGTCGAATTATATATCATATTCGATTGCGTAGTCGTATTAATCAAGTAATTACTGCCAATCGCAAAGGCTAGACAAATCGTTAAGCAGAAGATAATATACGCAAATGATTTTGGCTTCTCCATTCAAATCTCCTTTTCTTATAATACTTTTTGTAGAACATATACAAGGATTGCGATAACAATGGGTA
>NZ_CATVYQ010000080.1:0-4960 GCF_958348295.1 uncultured Holdemanella sp. | reverse complement strand
CATTTAATTTGATTAGATTATTCATTTTCATACTCAATTAATTAGACAATCAACATCGAGTTGGTATTCGTAGTCGAAGCTGTGTTATCCTTCTTCGATTCTGAAGCATTTGATTTATTAGAAGAATCGGCTTTTGCGGTTTCTTCTTTCTTTTCTTCCTGTTTTACTTCAGTTTCGTCTTTTTTCTCATCTTCCGTCTTCGCAGAATCTTCAGATGGTGTTAAAGTGGCAGTACTGCCATCTTTTTTTGTTACATCTAAATTGACTTTATCTTCTTTTAAAGAAACATCCACTTTCTTTATATCTACTGTATCTACATCTTTGAATACAAATGTTTTGTCCTGATCCTGTAATCCTACTTTCACGTCCAACTTATCGTTTTCTTTGACAGTGTAATACAAAGTACGTTCTTCTTTGTTTTTTACAGAATCACCATCTTCCAACAAGTTATCACTGAAACTTTCTTCAGAACTTGATTTTGTTTCGAATACTGTGATCTTCTTTCCAGTATTGTTTGTAATCTTCAAAGATTTAGAATCCTTACTTTTTTGACCAATCGTTTTTACTTCATTTTTTTTGGCAACTTCTGTTGTCTTTGTGTCTTTTGTTGAAGAATTTGAACATCCTGTCAACATTCCTCCAGATAATACCATACTAAGAGCTAATGCTCCTGCCATTAAGATTTTATTTGATTTCATTGTATAACCCCCTCTGGAACAAATACATTCGTTCCAATATATCTTTATTTAATCTTCACCAGTTAGAATCTGCTGTTAAAAAACTAAATCTGGATTTGTTTCTTTTGTAGCTTTGTAAGCTTCCAATTTTTCTTGAATCTCTTCTTCTGTATACTTATGCGTGGCAGTACTGCCATCTTCAGTATTCTTCTGTTCCGCTTTAGAAACAACTTCAACATCCTCTACAAGAATCTCTGCCTTATAGATTTTTTTCTCCCTTTTCTTTGGAAAACAGTCTTCCTCATAATATTCCCAGAAAGTCTGTGCATAAGACTGCATGCGTCCTTTGATTTCGATGCGATCACCCTTTTGAGCATATTTCGCCAAGTATTCAGCATTCTGTCCCATTGCAACGAAACCGATATAGTCCTTCAAATAATATCCGTCTTCCCCTTTATAGTTTCTAGATACTGAAACAGAACTACGGATATAAGATTTACCATTTTTATCTTTTTTCAATTCAAGGGGATATCCTAGCACCCCTGAAATTGCTACTGTATTTAACATATTGACCTCCTAGATGGCAGTACTGCCACCATTCAAACAAGAGGGGGTGGACTTACATGGACACTTGGCTGCATCCAATGCCACATCCCGTCTTTAAAACAGACCTATAATGTCTGTAACAATTCATTTGTTAATTCGAAAAATTCATTCAATTTCTCTCGTACATATTCATCATCCTTCAAAGATGAATACTTCGAGTTCACTCTTTCTTCCAAGTGGATCAGAATGTCCTGAGCATTCAAGTTGCTGTTAAAACACAGCGTTTCTGTGAAATCATCGCTCATCATAGGATATGATACATCCACAACAACAGCTCCATTTGATAATGGATGAATGCCATTAATCTCAATCACATTCAAATCCAATGGAAGCTTTTTATATAATTCATCTAAAACCTTTTCAATCATTTCAACATCCCCACTTTTTAAAAAATATTTCAACTGTCATGTAAAACAGACTGCCAATACCAAATGCTATAAGCATCTTCTGAAAAAGAGCAATATAATCTGTTTCACCCGATACAATTTCGATTGTCATTTTTCCACCATAGAATATAGCCAAACCGAGTGAAAATAACAATCCACAACATAAAGTTAGAACAATCACTCCAATTAATACATTGTACGAATTAAAAAACATACTTCACTCCTTTCACTACCATCCAGATTTATGCTGTACTACATCTTTAACATCACTAAAGGAATTCATGAATAGCACACCCCAAAAAAGTACCCTTCACTAGCATGTGAAAGCATGTTGATGTACAACATTATATCAGATCACCTTCACTACGCATGGCATTACAGACTACTATAAAACGTTAACCTTGCCACGAATGACATAGGTGTAATTCAAGTTCATCTGTACTTTCGATATTTCTATCAAGGTCCGTGAATCGACCTTTAAATAGCTGAATATAAAAGGCACTTCGTACCAATTTCGAAGTGCCTTGCTATTCATGTATTCCTTTACAGTTTACATTTTAGCACAGGTTGAAAAAGTACACAAGATATTTTTTCAGTTTTGCACACGCTTTCTATCTCAAGTTTATTATACAACCTTCTTAACACAAAGTTATAAATAATTGAATAAAATATGCTGTTGCATCCTTTATTTTAAAACATCATGGCTGATTCAGATATGTAATAACACATGCCTACCAACCATCCGATAATCGTCTGTGCAAACAATACGATCACTGTGATTACGATGTAGGCAACCAGTGTGAATGTATCTGAGAACATGTTGATTGTATCACTGTCCAACCCACATGCATGAAAACAGACGGTCGCAAAGAGTAACAGCATCCACACTCTAGAAACAAGTGTACTGATTCCTAATAAAAAGCTCAAGAACAATCCAATCATTTGAAATAAGAATGAAATCATTATTCTAAAAAACATTCCAATCAATTCTAATACTACCATCTTTGCACACCTCCGTTTTCCTTTTTCAATCTATCACACCATTTTTCAATCCAATGAATATTCAATTCTTCAAAATCTGTATCCTCTTTATAAAAAATAGCTGTTTCTTTCCATTCATCAAAGCATTTTTTACACATTTCCCCAATTCAATACTGGAATATAGTAAGTATCCTCTATTGTTTGATTGCAGGAATCACAAAGATTGCCAAAACAATCTGCCTCTCTCAATTTAACAATTTCTTCAGCAGGAATCTGATAAACAATACATCCTTGATACCTTTCATTTTCCTTATACTCATAATCTATTCTCACTTTCTTTTTTTTTGGAAGTGACTTCCTATTTTGTTCATTCGTTTTCGTCAAAGTTCTTCATATATCCATTCATTATTGATTTTAAACATAATGAGATGGCTGTAATACGCACCTTTTCCTTGTTCATTGCTCAAATGAAAGCGTACTTTTTCTTCTTTGTTCACATAGATCAAAATATCTAACATGGCTTTAAAATATTCTTGCGTTTCCATGATTCTGATTTCACATCCGCAATCGGACGAAAAACTCAATACATGATCGTATCCACTTTTATCAACAAGAAAGTTTTCACAGCACTGTTGTTCATTATCCCAACAAAAAGCAAATTGTTCTCCTAACTCATTAAATAGAACAAATCCTTCATTGCAATGACTTTCTGAATTTTCGATAAAAGGATACTTTTCCACTTGGATATATCCATTTAAATGTACAGTCTTCATTTCCTTTACCTAACTTCAATTACTTATATTTTTCTAATTACATCATTCTTTTCAGACATTATTTCATTTCCTTTAATCTTTCATCCAATTCAAATCTGTAATTGAATTCTTCGATGTCCTGCAATCCAATGTAGTACAAACAATCAATGTCTTCATGATTGAATACATAACAATGGTCTTTATCCATATATCCTTCAGGCCAATTACATCCTGCATAGTCATAGAGTTTTTTAGTCTTCTCATTCTCCTGAATGCGACCAATAATCATTAATTTCTTTTTTCCTTCTTTTAAAGTGACAACACTTCCGATCGGCAACAAATCTTTCATCCTTTTATCCTCCTAATATCCAAATCTTAAATTGTGACTGAATCCATATGTTTTAGAACATCTGTCATCTGTTGGGCAATCCAATGTACGAAGAAGACTATCAGAAGTCTTCTTCCTACAATCAGACTAGCTAAGGCTAAATACTTCATCCACAAAGTTCTGGTAGTCCTCAGCAACACCAAACTTTGGAGTTTCAAGAAGAATCTTTCGATTCATGGATGCATCGGCAACTGGCTTTCCTTGATAACGAATCACTGTATCAAACATATATTCACCAAATGTCTCGTGAAGGATATCTGTCCATTTATTGTCTACGCCATTGCGGTTCTTCATTGTAATCAGCAGCTTGAAATCATAGCGTAAAGATTCTACTTCCTGCATCCATTGTAGGATCGTATGCAAGGTAGAGTCGATTCCCTGTATTCCTCCTAAACTGATTTTTGTTGGAGCAATAATCAAATCCCCTTCTTTATAGCATGCAGTAATACTATTGAAAGACAGCGAATTTTCAAAAGGCTGGTTATCTAAAAGGATAAAATCATATTCATCTTCCACTTTCTGAATAGCACGTCTTAAACGATTGTAAGGATTGATGGACCCTTTTAATTTGATATCTGTTGTAGATAACGCAACTGAACTCGGAATCAGATCCAAATTTTCAAAACGTGTTTTCTGAATCGCTTCATGAATATCCAGTTTCTGGTCTTCCAACACATCATGGATATCATACTTGTATGGAGTCTGCTTCAAATATTCATGCATTGCTTCATAACATGCAAGGATTCTTGGCTGCCCTTCGCTGATGTACTTGTCAAACAGTTCCTTATATTGACTTGCTCCCTGTTCTGATAAATTGTTATCCAGCCCAAGGATAACGGATGTTGCATTCGATGAAGGATCCATATCAATCAGCAAGACTTTCTTCCCTTTCACAGATAATCCATATGCTAGATTTAAACTCGTTTCTGTTTTTGAAACGCCACCTTTGTTCATTAGAATTGAAATTACTTTTGCCATTTTAAATACCCCTCTTATTTCTATTATTCCCAGTATCCTTGGTCCGTGAAACCAAAGTCATGCAAAATCGTATATAAATCTTCCATCGCATCAACGTCCTTGTTTGGATAGAATGTTACAGAGCAGTCTTTCTGATTGATTTTAACTTTACGACCTGTAGATGCTTTTAAATGTTCCTGAAGACTGTTCAAT
>NZ_CATVYQ010000079.1:0-4966 GCF_958348295.1 uncultured Holdemanella sp. | reverse complement strand
GCTTCGATTGGTGTTTTTTATCAACATTGATGTATTAATTTTCTAATGTATTATAACATATATTAAAAATGTTCACAGACTATTAATCTGTGAACAATTCTTTTTGATAAGGTATTTGAAGATGTTCATACGCTTTTGGAGTAACTATTCTTCCTCTAGGTGTACGATTAATAAAACCAATTTGCAACAAATAAGGTTCATATACATCTTCAAGAGTCATTGGTTCTTCACCAATACTTGATGCGATAGCTTCAAGTCCCACGGGACCTCCTTTAAATCTTTCAATGATTCCTTTTAAATACTTATGATCGACCGCATCCAATCCTAAATGATCCACACGTAATCGATCTAATGCTGTTTTAGCAATTTCACTTGATATCACACCATCATTATAGACTTGTGCAAAATCACGTACACGCCTAAATAATCGATTCGCTATACGTGGAGTACCACGTGATCTTAAAGCAATCTCCGCAACTGCATTTTTATCAATTTTTGTATCCATTACACAACTTGTACGATATACGATTTTTTCTAAATCTGCTAAGTTGTAATATTCAAGCTGTGAAATAATCCCAAAACGATCTCGTAAAGGTGCACTTAAATCTCCAGCTCTTGTTGTCGCTCCAACAAGCGTAAAAGGCGGTAAATTGATACGAATATTATGTACGGTAGCTGAATCTTTACCAACTACAATATCTAGACAATAATCTTCCATTGCTGGATACAATACTTCTTCTACCTGTTTTGGCAAACGATGAATCTCGTCTATAAATAGAACATCACCTGGTTCTAGTGTCGTCAAAATAGCCGCTAAATCTCCACTCTTTTCAATAGAAGGACCACTTGCAGTTTTTAAATTTCCATGCATTTCATTGGCAAGAATATAGGCTAAAGTTGTCTTTCCAAGGCCAGGAGGACCATAGAATAATACATGATCTAAAGCTTCATTTCTTGATCTTGCCGCATTGATAAATACATCTAGATTTTCTTTTAATTCAGATTGTCCAATATATTCACTTAGACTTTGAGGACGCAAAGTCTTTTCAAAACTATCGGATTCCTGTAAATTTCCATCCACTTCTCTTGGCATCTATCTTATACTCCATTTCTTTTCGCGAGTAAAATCAATGCTTGTCTTAGCATTTCATCTTCTCCTAATTCTGTATTTTCTAATTCTTTTTTGATTTTAGTTAATTGATTTGTCTTATATCCAAGCGAAACTAAAGCATCCTGAACTTGGCTCCAAACTGGACTTGACGCTACACCATCGTTTGTTTCCAAAGATACAAACTTTCCTTTTAAATCTAGAACGATCTGTCCTGCCGTTTTTGCACCAATACCAGGTAAAGACTTAAGCTTTTTGATATCATCATTTTCAATCGCTTCAATCATATCTTTTCCAGGACATACAGATAACATCGTTTGCGCTGTTTTTGGACCAATACCTTTAACATTGATCAAACGCATAAAAACTTCATAGTCCTCTTCCTTGATAAAGCCAAACAATAATATCGCATCTTCACGAACATGTTGATATGTATACAAAAATAATTCCTCATTCATTTTTTGACTTAATGCATTGGCCAAATATACTTCAAAGCCTACACCATGTACATCAAGTACAACACGATCACTTCGAATAATTCTTACAACACCATTCACAAACGCAATCATATTACACCTCAATATCTAATTCTACAGGACAATGATCTGAACCATATACATCCGTTAAAATCTTCGCATCCACAATTTTATCCTTTAATTCCGGCGATACTAGCCAATAATCAATTCTCCATCCCGCATTCTTTTCGCGAGCTTTAAAGCGATAGCTCCACCAAGAATATTCCACTTTTTCAGGGTATAAAGTTCGATAACTATCGATAAATTCAGTTAACAGATTTTCCTTAAAGCTATCTCTTTCTTCATCTGTAAAACCCGCATTTTTATGATTTGTCTTTGGATTTTTTATATCAATTTCTTCATTCGCCACATTAAAATCGCCACAAGCCATAACGGGTTTATCTAGTGATTTTAAATAAGTACTAAAAACTTTATCCCATTCCATACGATAATCTAATCTTTTTAGTCCATCGCCTGAATTTGGTGTATAAACAGTCACAACATAATATTCAGGATACTCCAAAGTAATCACTCTTCCTTCTGTATCATGTTCTTCGACACCCATTCCATATCGAATTGAAATCGGTTCTTTTTTACAGAAAATCATTGTTCCACTATAGCCTTTTCTTTGTGCACTATTTATATATTGATAAGGATATAATTCACAATCCACTTCAATTTGATCGGGCTGTGCCTTAGTTTCTTGAATACAGAAAATGTCTGCATCCAACGCATAAAGAATTTCCACAAAATCCTTCTTTAAAACGGCACGAATCCCGTTTACGTTCCACGAAATACATTTCATAAAAAAACACCTCAGAAGCATTATACCACACCAAAAGAAAAGGCTACACAATGTGTAACCTTAGTTTTCAATAAATTCAAATTCAAAGCCTAATAAACGTACTGTATCTCCATCTTGACATCCAGCTTCTCTTAAAGCTGTATCAATTCCAAGATAACGCATCTTATTGGCAAATAGATAGAAGTCTTCTTCCGTATTCAACTTATTGATGTCAAATACACGTTCAAGTCTAGGACCCGAAACATTCCATACACCATCATCTTCTTTTTCAATAATGATGTCTTTCTTCTTCTCTTCAAACGTATACATAACACCTGTTTCTCCCGTATCTTCGGTAATCGGAAATGCTGGTGTTGTCGCAAGAAGATCTGCTGCTTTTCTTAGTACTGGATCTAAACCTTCATGAATAATGGTTGTTGTTTCATACACTGGAATATCTGGATATTTTTCTTTAAAACGGCGAACATTTTCTTCGGCATTTTCCATATCCATCTTATTGGCAACAACAATTTGAGGTCTTTCTAATAAACGAATCTGATAAGATTTCAATTCATTATTAATAACTTCATAATCCTTTAGTGGATCTCTGCCATCCTCTGCACCCATATCAATCACATGAATAATAACACGACATCTTTCAATATGACGCAAGAACTGGTGACCCAAGCCTTTACCATCGCTTGCTCCTTCAATAAGCCCTGGTAAATCGGCTAGCACAAAGCTTCTTCCATCACCCGTTTGAACAACTCCAACATTTGGTGTGATTGTCGTAAATGGATAGTCTCCAATTTCAGGGCGCGCTTTACTAACGGCATCTAGGAATGTTGATTTTCCAACACTAGGAAATCCTACCAATCCTACATCAGCTAGTACTCTAAGTTCTACAATACAATCAAATTCTTCTCCTAATACACCTTGTTCAGCATATTTAGGTGCTGTATTATGACTTGATCTAAAGTGCCAGTTACCACGACCTCCACGACCTCCATGAGCTACAACTTGGCGTTGGTGTGGTTTTGTCAAATCGGCAAGTACTTGATTATTATCACTTCTCTTTACAATCGTTCCTAATGGAACTTTAACAACTTTATGTTCCCCATTGGCTCCGTGCATTTTTTTGTTCTTACCTTTTTCACCTGGAGTTGCGATAATTTTACGATGATAACGCAAATCTAATAGAGTGGTCATACCTGGATCTGCTTCAAAAATGACATCTCCTCCATTACCTCCGTCACCTCCAAAAGGTCCACCATAGGCAACATATTTTTCATGGCGAAAACTTACTAAACCATCTCCGCCTTTACCTGCTTTTATATGAACTTTGACTTGATCTACAAACATATATACCCTCCTTTCTTTTTCATTAAAAAAGATCCCAGCAACGGGATCTTAAATTTCACACTTGTTAAGCTTGTGGATAAACAGAAACTTTCTTTTTATCTTTACCAAGACGTTCGTATTTAACAACACCGTTAACTAATGCGAACAATGTATCATCAGCACCACGTCCTACGTTAGTTCCTGGATGAATTTTTGTTCCACGTTGACGATAAATAATGCTTCCAGCGTGACAAGATTGTCCATCAGCTAATTTAGCTCCTAAACGTTTTGAGTGAGAATCACGACCGTTCTTTGTAGAACCAACTCCCTTTTTAGAAGCGAACAACTGTAAGTCTAATTTTAATAACATTTTTTACACCTCCTGTACTTGTATGTATTTAGGATAACTCTCTTCAATACTTTGAAACTGAACCAATAGCGTATTTAATATGATTTGTAGTTCAGCACATTTAGTATTTTTTATTTCTAATTCAACATCCCCTGCATCTACTTTATAAGAAATGAAACTTAAATAGCCAAGCTGTGCGATTGCGTTGATACCACCAATAATAATGGTACTGGCAGCAGAACAGACGATATCTTTTCCATACTGATCATATTCAGCATGTCCATGCATCGAGATCAATGATATCCCATTCTTATCTCGAGCAATTTTAATTTTAATCATAATTAAGCTTCAATAGCTTCAATTTTTACACGAGTGTAAGGTTGACGGTGTCCTTGTTTACGACGTGTTGAAGATTTTTTAGCTTTGTATTTCACGATTGTGATTTTCTTTCCTTTGCCTTGTTTTTCAACAACACCTGTTACCTTTGCACCTTCTACGAATGGTTTACCAAATTTTCCATCAGCGTATAATACTTTGTCAAATGTAACAGTGTCTCCTTCGTTAGCTTCTAATTTTTCAACGAAGATAACAGCATCCTTTTCAACACGGATCTGTTTTCCACCAGTTTCGATAATTGCGTACATGTGTGCACCTCCTATTCATTCTATTTCACATTTAGCTTGATACTCGCCATCAAGGTGTGAATTAACAACTTAAAACCTTTTCTGGGCGGTTGCAAGTCCATACACGGAGTTTGCAACATTGATATTTTAAAGGATATAAAGCAATACGTCAAGTTAAAATTCTATTTTTTAGGTCAAAAGAAAAATTTATTCCCACCTTTAGGTTGCGATAACCTTTACACTAAA
>NZ_CATVYQ010000078.1:0-5224 GCF_958348295.1 uncultured Holdemanella sp. | reverse complement strand
ATCCACAAACAAAGGAATCCAGATGGGTATCAAGCAAGGGCTTGAGCAAGGCATTGAACAAGGCATTAAACGTGGTGTAAAAAATACACAAATCAAAATAGCGATTAAAATGCTTATAAGAAATAATCAAACGCTTGAAGAAATATCTGAGATTGTTGGATTAGACTTAGATGCATTAAGAGAACTAAAAAAGAATATTTGATTGAATGGATGTGCAATCATATCCATTCTTTACAAGAAGAATGAAAAGTGTGTAGAGCATTAGATGAAATGTTTAAAGAATCAACAAACAAAGGGATCTAAATGGGCATCAAGCAAGGGGTTGAACTAAACTAATTTGAAGTATATCAAACCATGCTAGAATAAGGATTCAGTGTTAAAGCAATCGCATCAATTTTCTCAGTAAATGAAGAATCGATTAAAAAGTTATTGATGAAAGCTTAGATGATAAGGTACGAATATCGTAACCTTATTTTATTTTTTAGCACTCAATTGTTGACGGTGCTAAAAATTGTGATATACTAATAGCAGACAAGGAAAATGAGTGCTAGAAGGAGGCCTTCACAATGGAAATTACACAACGTCAAAAGATAATCTTTAAAACGATAGTTGAGGAGTTTACTCGTTGTGCAGAACCTGTTGGTTCAAAGACATTGATGGAACTTCTAGATTTTCCAGTTTCATCTGCAACCATTCGTAATGAGATGGCAACACTTGAAAAGTTGGGATTGTTAGAGAAGACGCATACTTCGAGTGGCCGTATTCCAAGTCAAAAAGGCTATAGGTACTATGTTGAACATCTTATGGAAGCGGATTTAGATGCTTCTACAAAGAATGCTTTACAAGAAGTTTTTAGTGAAAGACATTATTCGTTAGAAGAAGTTGTTCAAAAGAGCTGTGATATTTTGTCACATATGACAAATTTAACCAGTGTTGTTCTAGGACCTGATAGCAGGCATCAGACTTTACAACATGTACAGTTGATTCCAATCAACAATCAAAGTGCTGTTGCGATCATTGTTACAGATCAAGGGCATACAGAAAATAAGGTATTTCAGTTTGGTACAGATGTTTCTATGCAGGATATTCAAAATTGTACAGATTTATTAAACGACCAATTAGTGGGAACGCCAATTGAAGATGTTGTTGATAAGATGAAAGAAATTGAACCAATGATGGCAGCAAAGCTTGTGCGACATGAGGTTTTGTTTGAAGCGTTCGTTTCAGCCTTTATGCGATTTGCGACAGAAAAAGTTGCGGTTTCTGGACGAAGCAATATGTTGTATCAGCCAGAATTTAGTGATATCAACAAGTTGAAACAAATGATGCGTATATTAGAAAATGGAAACTTATTCCACCAATGGACGGATCAAGAAGGAAATGTGGCAATTCAGATTGGCGAAAGAAACGAGTTGTTACAGATTGGAGATTGTTCGGTATTAACGACAAAATTCCATTATAACAGCGATGAGGAAGGACAATTAATGGTTGTTGGTCCAAATCGAATGCAGTATTCCAAGGTCGTAGCCTTGATGGATTATATGTCAAATGTCATTGAAGACGTCTTTGGGACAGACAAAAATGAAGGAGGTGCCAACGATGAGCAAAGAAGAAAATAAAGAAGTAAAAGAGGAAGCAAAAGAAGAAGTGAAAGAGGAAGTTGTTGAAGAAGCAACTGAAGAAAAAAAAGAACCAAGTTCAGATGAAATCATTGAAGGTTTGAAGGCGGAACTAGACAAGGCAAAAAATGATGTAGCACGTGCTTATGCAGATACAGAAAACATGAAGAAACGTCTACAGAAAGATGCAGATGCAACTCGAAAATATCGCTTCCAACAGCCAGCAACGGAAATCTTGCCAATTCTTGATTCAATGGAAATGGCTTTGAAAGTACAAACCGAGGATGAAACAATTAAGAATTATGTCAAAGGTTTTGAGATGATTCATAAGCAATTGAAAGGTGTGCTGGAAAAAGAAGGCGTACAGGAAATAGATGTAGCTGATAAACCATTTGACCACAATACAATGCAGGCTTTAATGCAAGAGAAAAAAGAAGGCGTTGAAAGTGGAATGGTTATTGAAGTATTACAAAAAGGATATATGTTGAAAGATCGTATTTTACGACCAGCGTTAGTAAAAGTAAGCGAATAGGGAGGTAATTATCATGAGTAAAATTATTGGTATTGACTTAGGTACAACAAATAGCTGTGTTGCGGTTATGGAAGGTAAAGATTGTAAAGTAATTCCTAACCCAGAAGGCAATCGTACAACACCAAGTGTTGTTGCGTTCAAAGATGGAGAACGTATTATTGGTGATGCGGCAAAACGTCAGGCAGTCACAAACAAAAATACAATTAGTTCAATTAAACGTTTAATGGGAACTAATGAAAAAGTAGAAGCTGAAGGAAAATCATATACACCACAAGAAATTAGTGCAATGATTCTTCAATACTTGAAATCATATGCAGAAGATTACTTAGGAGAAAAAGTAACAAAGGCTGTTATTACAGTTCCCGCATACTTCAACGATGCACAACGTCAAGCAACTAAAGATGCAGGTAAAATTGCTGGATTAGAAGTAGAACGTATTATCAACGAACCAACAGCTGCAGCATTGGCTTATGGTATTGATAAAACAGATAAAGAAGAAAAAGTATTGATCTATGACTTAGGTGGAGGTACTTTCGATGTTAGTATCCTTGATCTAGCTGATGGAACATTTGAAGTATTATCAACAAACGGAGACACTCACTTAGGTGGTGATGACTTTGATAACGTATTAGTAAACTGGATGGTTGATACATTCAAGAAAGATAACGCAATTGACTTGTCACAAGATCCAATGGCAATGCAACGTCTAAAAGAAGCTGCTGAAAAAGCTAAAAAAGATTTAAGTGGTGTAATGCAGACACAAATCAGCTTACCATTTATTTCAGCAGGTCCAGCAGGTCCATTGCATTTTGATGCAACATTAACACGTGCAAAATTTGATGATATGACTAAACATTTAGTAGAACGTACATTAATTCCAATTGAAAATGCATTAAGAGATGCTAAATTGTCTAAATCAGATATCGATGAAGTATTATTAGTTGGTGGATCTACTCGTATTCCAGCTGTTCAAGAAGCAGTACGTAAAGCATTAGGAAAAGATCCTAACCACTCTGTTAACCCAGATGAAGCTGTAGCTATGGGTGCTGCAATTCAAGGTGGAGTTATTTCTGGTGATGTTAACGACGTATTATTACTAGATGTTACACCATTATCATTAGGTATTGAAACTATGGGTGGAGTTATGACAGTATTGATTCCTCGTAACACTACAATTCCAACAAGTAAATCACAAATCTTCTCAACAGCTGCTGATAACCAACCAGCTGTAGATATCCGTGTATTACAAGGTGAACGTCCAATGGCTAACGACAACAAAGAATTAGGTAACTTCCAATTAAATGGAATTGCACCAGCTCGTCGTGGAGTTCCTCAAATCGAAGTTAAGTTTGATATTGATGCCAACGGTATCGTACACGTAAGTGCTACAGATAAGGGTACTGGTAAAGAACAACACATCACAATTCAAAACTCTAGTGGATTGAGTGATGAAGAAATCGATCGTATGGTTCGTGAAGCTGAAGATAATAAGGCTGAAGATGAAAAACGTAAAGAAGAAATTGATTTACGTAACAAAGCTGAAGGTTTCATTGCACAAATCGATGGAATGTTAGAAGACAACAAAGATAAGATTGATCCAAAACAAGCTGAAGAAACTAAGAAATTGCGTGACGATCTACAAAAATCTTTGGATGAAAATAACATGGAAGAAGTAAAATCTAAGTTAGACATGCTTGAAAAGGCTGCAATGCAAGCAGGTCAAGCAATGTATAACCAACCAAATGGTGATGCAGCTTCACAATCAACACAAACTCATTCAGGTGATGATGTAGTTGACGGTGAATTCACTGAGAAGTAAAATAAATAAGCAACATTTGAAGTTCTAGCCACGCTAGAACTTCTTCGTATCGTATGGAGGGATTCACATGGCAGAAAAACGTGACTATTATGAAGTGCTTGGCGTCAGCAAAAGTGCTACACCAGATGAAATTAAAAAGGCCTATCGAAAATTGGCCATGAAATATCACCCCGATCGAAATCATGAACCTGGAGCTGAAGATAAGTTCAAGGAAATCAATGAAGCTTACGAAGTATTAAGCGATGAGAAAAAGCGTGCTACCTATGATCAATTTGGTCATGCAGGTATGGATGGAGCCTTTGGACAAGGTGGTGGATTCTCTGGTGGATTCACAGACTTTGGCGATTTAGGAGACATCTTCGGTTCGTTCTTTGGTGGAGGATTTGGCGGTGGAGGATCCCGTCGTTCAAGCAACCAACCTCGACAAGGACAAGACCGTTACATGCAGATGCGCATTGATTTCATGGATTCCATTTTTGGTAAAACAGAAACGATTTCATTGGATGTGGATGAAACATGTAAACACTGTAATGGATCTGGAGCAGAAAGCCCTAGTGATGTACAGACATGTCCTACATGCCATGGTTCTGGATATGTTATGTCTCAACAAAGAACACCATTTGGTGTGATTCAACAACAAAGCGTATGTCCAGATTGTCATGGTACAGGTAAAAAAGTTACACGTGCCTGCTCACATTGTCATGGAAAAGGATATGAGCATCGTCGTGTAAAATTGGATATTAAAATTCCGGCAGGAATTCAATCTGGTCAGCAGATTCGTATTCCTGGAAAAGGAGAAAGAGGAACAAATGGAGGACCTAATGGAGATTTATATATTGAAATTATGGTTACACCACATCCTACTTTCAAACGTGAAGACAACAATATCTTTATTAAAGTTCCAATCAGTTCAATTGATGCAACGATTGGTTGTACAATTCAAGTGCCAACTGTATATGGAGATGTAGAATTAAAGATTCCTGAAGGAACACAGCCAAACACTAAATTCCGTTTAAAAGGAAAAGGTGTAAAAGCACGTTCAGGACAAGGGGACGAATTTGTAGAAGTTCAAGTTGAAATTCCACGTAAAGTATCTCGAAGAGAAAGAGAGTTATACGAAGAATTAAAATCTGGGCAAGCTGAATCTCCTTTTGAAAGATTCAAAAGAGCGTTTAAGTAAATGAAAAGAGCAGTTTATTGCTCAATGTCATTAAGTTAAGAAATGACGAACCATCCAGATACTATTTTCTGGAT
>NZ_CATVYQ010000077.1:0-5496 GCF_958348295.1 uncultured Holdemanella sp. | reverse complement strand
TATGTATACAATTTAATTTAAATGTTCTTGTAGCAATTAATTTGGTAATCAACATATGATGAATCGCTTTCCTTATTATTCGGCTAGGCTTCATGGTTCACAAGACATGGAAGGAAAGAGCTACGGTCAATTAAAGGAAACCATTGTCATGATTTTCTTTAATGTGAGTATTTTTGAAAATGATAATATATGTAATACATTCAGGCTCAAATGTGATGGTGACTTACCTTTTGTGAAAGAAGAAAAAGAAGATCGTATGAAGTTACGTACAATAGAAATGCCAAAAGTAGATTTAAACAAGTCATTAGAAGACATGAATGAACAGGAGAAAATGATTTATTACTTTTTGAATTGCCACAAGGGAATGGAAGATAGTAAAATTAAGATGATGATAGAGAAGGATGGGGTGATTCAAATGTTAGAGAAGCGTGTAGAAACCATATCGGATGATCGTTGGAAGAAAATAATAGAAGATTTTCAAAAACTACATGAAAATGAAGAACGCATTGAACTACAGCTTGAACTTGAAGAAGCTCAAAGACAGATGAAAGAGGCTCGTAAAGAAAAAGAAGAGGCTTATAAAGAAAAAGAAGAGGCTTATAAAGAAAAGGAAGAGGCTCGTAAAGAAAAAGAAGAAGCTCGTAAAGAAATAGAAGAAGCAAGAAAGACAAAACAAGATGCAAATAAACAATTAGAAGAAATAGTTCACAAGATGTATGAAGATGGACTTGGTCTTGAACAAATATCTGCATATTGTTCACTAAATGTGGATGAAATTGAGTTGTTGATAAAATCTTAAAATTTTCTGTTGCATTTAAAAAAATGTTTGTTTATAATAAAGCCATCCTTTGTAGAGGCAATGAAAAGAAGAAGTAGTCGTGGATGCTGCTGATAGTGAGTTCCTGATGGTGGAAATGGAACAGTAAGCACAGGGTGAACGTGTCTTAGAGCTAAGCTTTCGAAGATTGAGGAAGCTTCGGATACTCCCGTTATGAGTTAAGGGCCTGTACATTTGTGCAGGAAATAAGGTGGTACCGCGATTTTATAGTCGTCCTTGTATATTCAAGGACGGCTTTTTTTATTAGAAAGGAATAGGACAACATGAAAAAAGGATTTAGATTTATTTCGGCATTTTTAGTAAGTTTTATGATTATGATGTCTAGTATTATGCCTGCATTTGCCGATGAAACAGACACATCAACAACAGGTGATTTATTAGATAAAATTCAAGAAAGAGGAGAATTGATTGTAGGAACATCTCCGGATTTTCCTCCTAATGAATTTATTGATTCGACAAAAACAGGACAAGCTCAATATGTAGGTTCTGATATTGAATTGGCAAAATATATCGCAAAAAAGATGGGTGTTAAATTAACAATCAAGGCTGCAAGTTTTGATACAGTTCTGGCAAACCTTCAAACTGAAGAAATTGACTTGGCTATTACAGGATTAGCCTATACACCAGCACGTGCTCAACAGATGGAAATGTCTATTGGATACAATATGACAGAAGACACTGGTGGACAGGCTGTTATTATTCCTAAAAAAGATGAAGAGAAATATAAAAAATTAACAGATTTAACGGGCTTAAAAGTAGCAGCTCAACAAGGATCGATCCAGCAACAATATACCGAAGATCAAATTCCAGACGCAAAACTACAATCGATTTCAAGTATTGATGATGGTGTTGCCCTATTAAAGAATGGTACTGTACAAGCAGTCGCATGCTCTGAAGGTACAGCTGATGAATATATTGAAAAGAACTCTGAACTTGCGAAGTTAGATGAATTATTTAATATTGACCAAGATTATGCAGGTAACCGTGTAGGTGCTCCTTTAGGCGAAAAAAGATTGATGAAGGAAGTCAATAAAATCTTAAAGGAAGTTAATAAAAAAGGTTTGTATGAAAAATGGTATAAAGCAGCTAAGAAACAAAGTAGTGAACAATTCACATTGACTGCAACTGGATTCTTTGGAACATGTGTTCAAATTGTACAATATTGTTGGCCACAATTATTAAAAGGTTTAGGAGTTACTTTAGGACTTGCAGCTATAACTGTTATCTTTGGTACAATTATTGGTGGGTTATTTGCCCTTGTAAAATTATCAAAGAATAAGATTGTACAAGCAATTGCCGGTGTATATGTAGAATTGATTCGTGGAACACCACTATTACTACAATTATGGTTGTTCATCAATATTTTCTCTTATTTGACAAATGGAAATATGCCGATGATCGTCAGTGTTATCATTGCATTGATAATCAACTCGAGTGCATATGTCGCTGAAATTATCCGTTCAGGTATTCAGTCGGTAGATAAAGGTCAAAGAGAAGCTGCTAAATCATTGGGTATGTCAAATGTACATATGATGACTAAGATCATTATTCCTCAAGCTATCAAAAATATCTTGCCTGCATTAGGTAATGAATTCGTTATGATGATCAAGGAAACATCTTTGGCAAGTACATTCTATATTGGTGAATTAATGACTGTTAACAGTGTAATTAAATCCGCTACTTATAAATCTATTGAACCATTAGTAATTGTTGGTTTGATCTACTTTATCGTTACATATTCTTTATCAAAATTAATTAAATACATGGAAGGGAAGTTGAGTGTCAGTGACTAAGGAACTAATTGTTGTAAAAGACTTACATAAAAATTTTGGAGATTTAGAAGTATTAAAAGGAATCGACCAAACAATCCATCAAGGAGAAGTTATTAGTATTATTGGGCCAAGTGGTTCGGGAAAATCGACTTTCTTACGTTGCCTAAATTTATTAGAAAAACCAACAAGTGGACAAATCATTTTTGAAGGTGTGGATATCGCAGCTGAAAATGTGGATATTGATACACACCGTAAAAAGATTGGGATGATCTTCCAACACTTTAATGTATTCCCACACTTAACTGTTTTAGAAAATATTACCATCACACCAATTTTAGAACTTAAAACACCTAAAGACCAGGCGGAAAAAGAAGCTATTGAATTGCTTAAAAAGGTTGGTTTAGAAGATAAGAAAGATGAATATCCAAGAAAATTATCTGGTGGACAAAAACAGCGTCTAGCTATTGTTCGTGCTTTAGCAATGCATCCGGATGTGATTCTATGTGATGAACCAACAAGTGCACTTGATCCAGAAATGGTAAAAGGTGTATTAGAAGTAATCAAAGAATTAGCAAACCAAGGAATGACAATTGTGATTGTAACTCATGAAATGGGATTTGCCCGAGAAACAAGTGATCGCGTATTATTTATGGATGAAGGTATTATTCAAGAACAAGGTACTCCAGAAGATATTTTTGAACATCCACAAAATCCTAGAACTATTAAATTTTTATCACAAGTATTATAAGCTTGGGCATATGCTCAAGCTTTTCTGTACGACAGGCAGTCGTGCTTATAGTTGATAATCTAAATCAATGATTATCAACTGTTTTATTTTAGAGACAATAAAGTACAAGATACTCGTAACACTATACAAAAGTCATTGAAGTAAAACAGTCCCAACAAGGTTGAAATACTTTGTCTACTAAGGATATAGCCAAGTAGTAAGCCGTATGCCTTAATAGGGCACGTATGGTTTGATAAGAGGCGGTAGAATTTAAACTCTATCGCCTACTTTCTTATGGTATAATTTATTAAATTGGAGGAAATTGATATGAATTCAGAATGGTCATTAGACGTATTGTACAAAGGATTTGATGATCCTAAATTTAGTGAAGATCTAATTTCTTTTGAAAAAAAGGCAAAAGAATTGGATGAACTTTCAAAGACTTTAAGCCACGAAAATGAGAAGGAAGATTTGATTCGAATTGTTGAGGCTTTAGAAGAATTTGAACTTTTGGAAAAACATTTAAGTTGCTTTGGATTTTTGAGCCAATCCACAAATACCGCAAATACTAAAGCGGCAGCAGCCATTGATAAAGTAGCTACCATCGCAAGTATGGCAAGTAAGGCTATGGCCGTATTCTCACGTTATATTTCAGATATGAAAGATTTAAACAGCTATTTAGATTGTCCAGAACTTTGTGAATATAAGTATTTTTTAAATGACATTCATGAAAGCGGAAAATACTTATTAAGCGAGGATGTAGAAGAAGCACTAGCTAAAATGAATATTCCTGGTGGTTCAGCTTGGGAAAAGCAACAAAGCCTTTTAACAAGCTCACTTGAAGTGGAATATGATGGCAAGAAGTTGCCATTAGCATCTGTTCGTAACCTTGCATATGATGCAGATAAAGAAGTTCGTAAAGCTGCTTATGAAGCAGAAATCAAAAGTTATGCACCAATTGCAGATGCGGTAAGTTTTTCATTAAATAACATTAAGCTTCAAGTTATTACCGAAGCTAAAATGCGTGGTTATGAAAGTCCAATGGATATGACTTTACATCAATCTCATGTATCCCAAAAAACATTAGATGCTTTATTGAGTGCTATGCAAAAATATTTACCTGTATTCCACAAGTATTTAAAGAGAAAAGCAGAAATGTTAGGGTATGAAAATGGTCTTCCTTGGTATGAATTGTTTGCGCCAGTTGGAAAATCGGCTACTACAAGTTTTACACCTGAAACCACAAAGGAATATTTAGTAAATCATTTTAGACCATTCTGTGATGAATTGGCCGATATGATGGAAGAAGCATTTGACAATAGCTGGATCGATTTTTATCCACATAAAGGAAAAGTGGGTGGAGCTTTCTGTTGTAATATGCCATTTGTGAAACAATCACGCGTACTAACTAACTTTGATGGAGGTCTGGGCGACGTGGTCACTTTGGCTCATGAACTAGGGCATGCATATCATGGATTGAATATTGAAAGTCATCGACCATTAAACTGGGAATATTCAATGCCAGTAGCAGAAACAGCGAGTACATTTAATGAAAATATCATTATGAATGCAGTGATTGATGAAACAGAGGATAAAGAAGTTAAACTTGGATTGATTGAAAATCAGCTTCAAGATCTATGTCAAATCATCTGTGATATTTATTCTCGTTACTTATTTGAAAAAGCCGTATTTGATCGTAGAAGCGATGAATTCTTATTTACAGATCAATTGAATGAAATTATGTTGGACGCACAAAAACAAGCTTATGGCGATGGACTGGATCCAAATTGTTTACATCCATATATGTGGGTATGTAAATCGCATTACTATTCTTCAGATTTAAGTTATTATAACTGGCCATACGCCTTTGGAGGATTATTTGCACGAGGATTAGTTGTTAAATATCAGGAAATGGGTAAAGAAAAATTTGTTCCTAAATATAAAGAGATGTTGCACACAACAACTGTTGCTTCTGTAGAAGATACAGCTAAAGTATTGGATATTGATTTAACGGATGAAGCATTCTGGATTTCTGCACTGGAAACCGCAAAATCAAGAATTGAAGAATTTATCGAATTATCGAAATAATTGCTTGGAAACAAGCAATTTTTTTTCTGCAAAAGTTCACAAATGATGATATAATCTATTGCGTTCGAATT
>NZ_CATVYQ010000076.1:0-5754 GCF_958348295.1 uncultured Holdemanella sp. | reverse complement strand
GAGCTTTCTTTGCTGCAGTTGCTTTTTTAGCAGGAGCCTTTTTTTCTTCTACAGGTTTAGCTTCTGCCTTTTTAGTTGGAGCTTTCTTTGCTGCAGTTGCTTTTTTAGCAGGAGCCTTTTTTTCTTCTACAGGTTTTACTTCTTCTTTAACTTCAACAGCTGGTTTTGTAGCTTTCTTTGCAGGAGCTTTCTTTACTTCTGCAGGTTTTACTTCTTCTTTTTTTACTTCGACAGCTGGTTTTGTTTCTTCTTTTACTACTTTTTTATTTGTAACTTTTTTTGTCGTTTTTACTGGCATATGAAACCTCCCTTAAACGTGCTTTCTATAACGATATTATAGCACTGAATACAAATATTCCCAAATTTGTATAGACAAAAAGACGTATTTGACGCATATATTTCATATTAAATGGTGTATACTACTGAATATAATTAAAATAAGGAGGATTTGATATGCAAACACCACCAGAATTCAGGCCAAAAACATATGTACCTGTTCAAAATAAAATTCTGACCACAATCGGTACTATTATACTATCGGCCATAGTAGGATTTGGTGCTGGTTATGCCGGCAGCCATTTGTCTAACAATACAGATATTACCATCAAACAGGAAACACAAAAAGCAAAGTCAGGAACTATACAAGTAACTGATGTTTCTGATATTGTTGAAAAATGTAAAGATAGCGTTGTTGAAATCACTACTGAATCTGTCTCAAGCGGAAATTCTATTTTTGGCCAATATGTATCTCAAGGTGCAGGTAGTGGCGTAATTATTAGTGAGGATGGTTATATTGTCACAAACAATCATGTAGTCAACAATGCAACTAGTCTTAAAGTTACTACAACGGATGGAACAGAATTTGATGCTAAAATAATTGGTACTGATTCGCAAACAGATTTAGCTATCATCAAAATAGATGCGCAAAAGTTACAAGCCGCTACATTGGGTGACAGCGATACACTACAAGTCGGAGATCCAGCCATTGCGATTGGAAACCCATTAGGAGAACTAGGTGGTACAGTGACTACAGGTATCATTTCTGCTACTGATCGTCAAATTACAATTGACAATGAAACAATGACACTTTTACAAACTGATGCTGCTATAAACCCAGGTAACTCAGGCGGTGGATTGTTTAATTCAGATGGTAATCTGATTGGTATTGTAAACGCAAAAGAAAGTTCAACAGGAATTGAAGGATTAGGATTTGCAATTCCAATTACACCTGCCAAAGATGTTATTACAGAACTTATGCAGAATGGAAGTGTAACATCAAGACCAGCTCTAAATGTCAGTTTATATGACTATACATCGAATAACCAGGCTCAAAATTCCAAATACAAAGATGGCTGCTATATCGTACAAATTGTAAGAAATGGAGCTGCTGACAAAGCTGGATTGAAGCAAAATGATCGTATTATAAGTTTTGACGGACAAGATATTCATTCAACCAGTGATGTTAAAGCAATCTTAAAAAAGCATAAAATTGGTGATACTTTAAAAATAGTTGTTGAACGAAATTCAAAAAAAGTAGAAGTAGAAATCACCTTACAAGCACAAACACAATCCAATTAAGCCAGTGATATACTGGCTTTTTAGTTGAAACTAACCTATAATATATATGTAGATATAAGAAGGAGAATGAAGTTTATGTCTGAAAAAATCAAAAAAAGAAAAATCATGCTTGTTGGTACTGGATTTGTTGGCATGAGTTTTGCCTATTCAATGCTTTCAGAAAAAGGCGTTGATGAACTTGTTTTAGTCGATGTGAATGAAGACAAAGCAAGAGGAGAACAAATGGATCTTAGTGATGGTCTTGTATATGCAGATACAAAAATGAAAATCACTGCTGGCACTTATGCAGACGCTGCTGATACAAATATTGTTGTCTTAACAGCTGGAGCTGCTCAAAAGCCAGGTCAAACTCGTTTAGATTTAGTTAAAATTAACGCCAATATCACAAAAGGTGTATGCCAAGCCTTAAAAGACAATAATTTCAATGGTATCTTAGTTGTTGCGAACAACCCAGTCGACATCATGACTTATGTTGCATGGAAAGAAAGTGGATTACCTAAAAACCACGTTGTTGGATCAGGTACTGTATTAGATACAGCTCGTTTACGTCATGCATTAAGCGAAAGATTAGGATTTGCCGACAGCAATATCCACGCCTACATCATGGGTGAACACGGAGATTCTAGTTTCGTTCCTTGGATCCACTCTTATATTGGATGCAAGAACTTACTTGAATACCTAGATGAAAACAATATTTCTTTAAGTGAACTACAAGAAATCTATATTGATGTACGTGACAAAGCTTATAAAATCATTGAATTAAAACGTGCTACTTACTATGGAATTGGATTAGCATTAAAACGTATCGTATCTTGCATCTTAAATAATGAACGTGCTATCTTACCAGTTAGTTCATACCAAAATGGTGAATACGGTAAAGAAGGATACTTTATTGGAACACCAAGTGTAGTTGGTTCAAATGGTGTAGAACAAGTTATTCGCTTGCACTTAAATGAAAATGATCAACAAAGATTCGATCATTCATTTGATACATTAAAACAAACAATTGAAGATAATCTTCAAGACATCCTTTAAAAAATAGCCTGACTAAATTTTAGTCAGGCTTTTCATTTCCTCATCAATATTTTCTAACAACACTACTTTATCAAATAAAGTCAAACAAGGCTTATTTGAATCTGAATAATGGATTCTGTCATCATGATAATGTCCATTAAACCATATTTTATAATCCGTTTTCTTTTCGACAGTTTCCAAACAATCATGTAAATCATAATAATCATCTCCATATAGACTCATATCAATTTCATATTTATGAGCCAATGGATGCGATGAATAAGTATCGTGCGATAAAATATAATCTACTTTCCACTCATTCTTTTCCAATGTTTCAAAAGCATGTTTTACTTCTTCTATCGTACAAATCTCATCTTTCCACCAATTTTTATGTTCTGTACGATAACTTACATCATGGGAAAATCCTCCACCCATAGTAAAGAATTTATAACCATCAATATTAAAAACTTCACCACGCATCAAATGAAATACTTTCGAGCGAATACGATGGACTTTACCACCCTTATATTCTTCTACAGGATATGTATTTAATACATCAAAGTTTTCGTGATTTCCATCAATAAATAAAGTATTCCAAGGAAGTGAATCTAACCATTTTAGCCAAAAGTTATCCCCTGTACTTCCATCCCAGATACAACCAAAATCACCACAAATAATAACATAATCCTCTTCAGTAAGAGTTTCTCCAACAGTAAACTCTCTAGGATTGATTTTATGTATATCCTGCTCTCTATGAATGTCGCCAGTTATATAAATCATGTATTTCCCTCCAACAACGTCTTTACATTATAACACAAGCGTTCACATGTTAACAAACAAATGGCAATTGTAATTTATGTAAATTAATGAAAATTAATTTACATTTTATTACATTTTTTGTTGACATGTTTTTCAAGATGGTATATTATACAACCACAAATATTCAAAGCTGTGAACAAGACACGACTTTAAGCAAACCCGGTTAAAGAGAGTATCAATTTTGGTGAAATGATAACGATGGTTCTTAGAGCTATCCCTTGTGAGCTAATCATTTGAAATGATAGTAAAATGATTCGTCCTTCGCGTTAAGAAGTTCTAAGTGGCAACAAAGGTGTTGCAAACTAAGTGGTACCGCGGGATAATTTTAGATTTCGTCTTAGATAGACGAAGTCTTTTTTTATTATTTGAATATTTGAATAGAAAGTTTTAAGGGAGGAAAGTTATTATGAATGGTCTATTATTATTAGCTATCGCTGCTGCATTATTACTAACAGCCTACTTAGTTTATGGACGCTATTTAGTTAAAACATGGGGAATCAATCCAAAAGCTAAGACACCTGCTTATGAAAAGGAAGATGGAGTTGATTATGTTCCAAGTAACAAATGGGAAGTATTTGGACACCAATTTTCATCAATTGCTGGAGCTGGTCCAGTAACAGGTCCAGTACTTGCGATGGTATTTGGATGGTTACCTGCATTTTTATGGGTAATGGTCGGAGGCATCTTCTTTGGAGCCGTACAAGACTTTGGTGCTCTATACGCATCTGTTAAATCTCATGGTAAATCAATGGGACAAATCATTGAAACTTATATTGGTAAAACAGGACGTAAATTATTCTTCTTGTTCTGCTGGTTATTTACTTTATTAGTTATTGCTGCATTTGCCGACATGGTTGCAGGATCATTAAATGGATACAATGCGGCTGGTGCACAATCATTGCCTAGTGGAGCGGCAAGTTCAATCACAATTCTATATGTATTTGTAGCTATCGCATTTGGTTTCTTCTTAAAGAAAACAGGACTTTCAGGATGGAAACAAGCTTTACTTGGTATCGCATTAATTGTTGCAATGCTAGCATTAGGAATCGCATTCCCAGTTTACTTCACTAAACAAACATGGGTATATCTAGTATTCGTTTATATCTTCTTCGCAAGTGTTACCCCTATCTGGGTATTAAAACAACCACGTGACTATTTGACTACTTTCTTATTCATCGGAATGATCGTTGCTGCTGTAGTTGGTGTATTCGTATCAAATCCAACAATCACATCTCCTGCATTTACAGGATTTAAATCTGCAACTGGAAGCTATATCTTCCCAACATTATTCGTTACTGTAGCTTGTGGTGCTGTTAGTGGATTCCACTCACTTGTATCTAGTGAAACAAGTTCTAAACAAATCCGTAACGAAAGTGATATGTTACAAGTTGGATACGGAAGTATGTTACTTGAATCATTACTTGCTGTACTTGTAATCGTTGTTGTTGGATCTTTAACTAGTTTAGCTAGCAAAGGCGTATTGAATGAAACATTATCTTCTATGGCATTTGCCGATACTGCAACACCATTCATCAAATTCTCAGTAGGTGTTACTGGATTGATTTCACAATTTGGATTCCCTCAAGAATGGGGTCTATGCATTATGACAATGTTCGTTTCTGCTCTAGCATTAACATCATTAGACGCCGTTGCTAGAATCGGACGTTTATCATTCCAAGAATTATTTGAAGTAAATAAAGAAGCTGAAACAAACAGTGTTGTCGCTTTCTTAACAAACAAATACGTTGCTACTTTAATCACATTAGCTGGTGGTTACCTATTAAGCTTAGGTGGATACTTAAATATCTGGCCATTATTCGGTAGTGCTAACCAATTACTTGCTGCAATGGTATTAGTTTCATTATCTGTATTCTTAAAAGTTACAGGACGTAAAGGATACATGTTATATGTACCTATGGTTATGATGTTAGTTGTAACAATGACAAGCTTAGGAATGTCAGTATACAACATCTGCTTAAAGTTATTCGTAACTGGTGGATTTGCATTTATGACAGACGGACTACAATTATTCTTTGCTATTCTATTAATGGCATTAGGATTGATGATCTTCATTGGTTCCGGAAAGAAATTGGTTCAACCTGTTGAAAAGGCAAAACTTCAAGAACAAGAACAAAACGCATAAAATAGTCAAGACCGCATTAAGCGGTCTTTTCTTTTACTAAAATCAACAAAGATGACAGAAGCTTTAAAATGGTTAAAAAAAAAGGACTCAGACAACTAAATGTTGTCCGAGCCTAATCTCAGCTATAGACCGTTTTAGGGTATATAACGACTATATAAAAATAGTTGGGGTCTAGATACGCTATAAGATTACATAGGGCA
>NZ_CATVYQ010000075.1:0-6486 GCF_958348295.1 uncultured Holdemanella sp. | reverse complement strand
ATTGGGGTAGTTTTATGAAGGTGAAGAACATATTGTTCTTTGGCTTGTTTTTAGTATTGATATGGATAGGTTTATCAAATATCAATAAGAGTACAGAGAATTTAGATATTGATCGCGTAAAGAACAGTTTGGATACGGCATTGATTACTTGTTACAGTGTGGAGGGTCGTTATCCGGAAAATGTTCAATACTTAAGAAAGAACTATGGATTTACTTATGATAAAAGCAGTTATTTTATAACGTATGATTGGCAAGGGGATAATGTATACCCAAATATCTATGTGTATAGAAAGGGGATTGAATGATGAAAAATGCAGGTGTTTTCTTTTCTCTTTCTTTATTGTTCTTGTTTGTGTTGTGTTGTTTTTTGTTGCTGAATATTCAAATCGAAGATTATACGATGCTGCAAAGACGCACAAAACATGATTTTGAGACATATACTCCTGTGTCTTATGTCACAAATAAAATTCATAGTTATGATGCTGAAGATGGTGTGCGTGTTCTTGTTGTGAATAATCAAAAAGTAATCAAGCTTTCGGATGCGAAAAGTGATACATATTTGTATAAATCCAGATTGAATTTGATGGAACTTTGTATTGTTAAAGATATGGAACCGGATTTAACGATGGGGCAACCTCTAATGACTTGTCATGATTTTGATGTAGAACAAGATGCAAATACTATCTTATGTACGATCAACGGTGTTACTTTTTATGTAAATATAAGAAGTGAGGTAGCATCATGACAAAGAAGCCATTTTCATTCTTTTTAGAATTGTTGTTTGTCTTATTCTTCTTTTTGATCACATCTACAATTTTGATTGAAATCTATGCCAAAATGATGCAAATCTCGCAAACGGACACGCATCGTCAAGATGCGATGGTTATAGCACAAAATCAAATTGAGTCAAGTGCTAGTGTAGGTGAATATTCGCAAGAGATGAATGATAATATATATGATGTTAAGATTTCAAATGTAAATAGGAATGAATATCGTATTCGAATTTATGTAAAGGAAAAGAAAGTATTGGATTATACATATTATAAAGAGGAGAATCACAGATGAAACAAGCAAGAATAGGATTAGGTGTAGTAACGATGCTGAGTATATTTGTCGTTGTTTGCATGTGTGTATTAGTATTGTTTTCATCAAATAAGATATACCAAATCCATGAACAGACCAATCGTAGTTATGCGTTTAAAAAAGCGTATTATGAAGCTGAAATCAAAGCGCATAAATTAATAAATGAAAATCAAACGGATTTCTTAGTTCATGTAAAGGGTGATACATATTTAAAAGTGAAGGTAGAAGAAGGGAAAATCGTTATTTTTAAAACGATTGTGAAAGGGGAATAAAATGGAAGTTGTTGAAATTTTAAAAAAGGCTATAGACCAGAATGCTTCAGATATTTTCTTTGTGGCTGGAAGTCCATGTATGTTTAAGGTGGGACAACAGTTAGTTAAGGTTGCGCAAGAGAAAATGATGCCAAATGATACAAAGGATATTGTTCAACAATTGTATGGCTTTGCCCCATATTGTTCATATGAGAATTTTGTGGCAAATGGAGAAGATGATTTTTCTTTCTCTTTATCCCAGGTTGGACGATTTCGTGTAAATGTGTATCGTCAAAGAAACTCAGAAGCAGCGGTATTGCGTGTGGTAAATTTTGATTTACCAAATCCAGAAGATTTAAATATTCCAGAATCTGTCTTAAAGCTTTCAGATCGAAGAAAAGGGATTATCTTAGTGAGCGGGCCTGCGGGCAGTGGTAAAAGTACAACGCTAGCTTGTTTAATAGATCGTATGAATGAGACAAGAAGTTATCATATTATTACGATCGAGGATCCAATCGAATTCTTACATTCGCATAAAAAATCAATTGTATCTCAACGAGAGGTATATCATGATACGGCAAGTTATTTAAATGCATTAAAATCGGCATTGCGTGAGGCGCCTGAAGTGATTTTACTGGGAGAAATGCGTGATGAAGACACAGTTTCGACAGCTCTTTCAGCAGCTGAAACCGGACATTTGATTTTATCTACGTTGCATACAGTAGGAGCTGTAAATACAATTGATCGTATTATTGATATGTTTCAAGGTCATCAAGATCAAGTGCGTTCGCAATTATCCATGATTTTAGAGGCAATCATTAGTGAGCAATTGATTCCAGGAAAAGATGGAGAATTGATTCCTGTGTTTGAAATTATGCTGGTCAATCCTGCGATTCGTTCGCAGATTCGTGAGAATAAGATTCATCAGATTGAGAATACAATGATTTCGAACCGACAGAACGGTATGGTTATGATGGATGATGCGATCTATGACTTGTATCAACAAGGTAAAATCACAAAAGATATTGCGATTCAGTATAGTCTGCATCCGGATCGTATGAAAACGAGAGTGCAATAAAGAATGAAAAGTTACATTTCACTCTTTTTTTCTTTCAATAATATTACATCGGGTATATAATTTGTCTATTATTGTAAATGGGGAGGATTTGTATGCGTAGTTATCAAGTGGATATGTGTAATGGTCCAATTTTTAAAAAGTTAATTATTTTTTCATTACCATTAATTTTGTCGGGCTGCCTGCAATTGTTGTTTAATGCAGCCGATATTATCGTGGTAGGTCGATTTACGGGAAATCAAGCGCTTGCAGCTGTTGGTTCAACAAGTGCATTAATCAATTTGTTGGTGAATATGTTTATTGGGATTAGTGTTGGTGCAAATGTAGTGTTAGGAAAATCGATTGGGGCTCGAGATGAAGAAAATACATCTAAAGCTGTACATACTGCTATTTTTATTGCTGTTTTTGGTGGTTTCTTAATGATGATTGTTGGTTTCTTTTTTGCGAAACCCTTATTAGAGTTAATGGCTACACCAGAAGATGTAATTAATTTATCATCTTTATATATGCGAATTTATTTTGCGGGCATGCCTTTTTTTATGGTCTATAACTTTGGAGCTGCTATACTTAGATCGATTGGGGATACAAAACGACCACTCTATTTTTTGTTGATTTCTGGAATTATCAATGTGCTATTTAATCTCTGCTTTGTAATTGTATTTCATATGGGAGTTGCCGGTGTTGCTTTAGCTACGATTATTTCGGAAGGAATCAGTTCAGCTTTAATTTTATTGTGTTTAAAGCATATGGATGGACCTTTACATTTTGAGTTAAAGGATATGCGCTTTCATAAAGAACTTGCTTTACAAATGTTAGAAGTAGGACTTCCTGCAGGGCTTCAAGGCATTATTTTTAGCATTTCAAACGTATTGATCCAATCAAGTATTAACTCTTTTGGGTCTTTAGTTATGGCTGGAAATACTGCCGCAAGCAATATCGAAGGTTTTGTATATACGTCTATGAATGCGGTTTACCAAACTTCTTTGTCGTTTACTTCACAAAATTTTGGGGCAAAAAAATACGAGCGAATTGATAAAATATTATTGGAATGTTTAGCTATTGTAACGGTAGTTGGTCTTGTGCTTGGACAAGGTGCTTATTTATTTGGTCAACAGTTATTATCTATTTATTCTAGTGATGAGCGAGTCATTCAATTTGGAATTGATCGATTGGCTGTTATTAGTACAATGTATTGTTTATGTGGAATTATGGATACTTTAGTTGGAAGTCTTAGAGGAATTGGATATTCTATTTTACCGATGTTGGTATCTTTAACGGGTGTCTGTTTGATTCGTGTTATATGGATATTTACTGTATTTAAGGCAGTGCATACAACATTCTCGTTATATATTTCTTATCCAATTACGTGGGTTATAACACTTGTGGCACATGGTATTTGTTTCATGGTTGTGCGTAAAAAGATACGCAGAATGGCATAATGAAAAAGGCATTGATATTAGGGGATTCCAATACTTGGGGCTATGATCCAAGGGGATATTTTCAAAGGTATGATTTAACTTATATTGATTATTTAAATGATCTTGTGCCAGGGTGGATGTTTTTTGAGAATGCGATCAATGGCCGTTTATTACGTGATGTAAAAGAGGATACTTTTGATGTAGATTCAATGGATTTATTTTGTATCATGTTAGGATCGAATGATTTGATGCATTATTATGATGTGGATCAAATCCTTTCTTTTATGCATGAATTCATTGCTTCAATAAACAAAAGTAAGATGTTGATTCTTTGTCCGCCAATCTTACAATTTGATGAATTTAGAGATGTAAGTATTAAACTAAATGAGGCATATAAGGTAATGGGGGTTCCTTGTTTAGATTGCAATCCATTAAATATGAGTTTTGATGGGGTACATTTATCTGAAAAGGGACATAAGGAATTGGCTATAAAGATTGCTGAATATATGAAAAAAAATTTAAATTGAAGTCTAGTTAGAAAAATAAATGTTCAATCAAGATTTTGATTCCTAATAGAATTAAGATGATACCACCTAAGTATTCAGCATATTTTTCGCATAAGCTACCAAGTTTTTTTCCGAATAACACACAAACAAAGGAAAGAATAAAGGTAGTGATACCAATGGTAATTACGGCTTCAAAAAGATTGACTTTTAAAAAGGCAAAACTTACACCAACGGCTAATGCATCAATGCTTGTGGCGATAGCTAAAAGAAGAATGTCTTTAAATGAGATGGAGTGAATTTTTGCTTCATCTTCTTTTTCTTCTTTTCCTTCTTTAATCATGTTGATTCCTATCAAACTCAACAAAATAAAGGCAATCCAGTGATCGATGGATTGAATGTATTCGGCAAAATGATTTCCGGCAAAATAGCCAATAGTTGGCATAAGTGCTTGAAAGAAACCAAATGCGAGTGCCAAGATCAAAGCATATTTTTTTACTTTGTCTTTATCCAAACTCATACCTTTTGCCAAAGATACAGCACTTGCATCCATGGATAGGCCAATGCCTATCAATAAAATTGTAACAAAATCCATATTTCCTCCTAAAAAAAGAAAAGACTTATACGAAAAAAGATGTCTTTCTTCGCATAAGTCTTGTTTTTTACAATAAGCCAGATCTTTTTGATCAGTATGTTGACTTAAATACTTACTTAAGTAAGATAACTACTCCCTTATGGATGTGATTATATTACCAAAATCAAAATTTCTTTACAATGTAAAATAGTTATTGATATCTAACTGAAATAGATTATAATGAGGCAAAAGGAAGGTATATATATGACACATTTTTATATTATTAGACATGGAGAAACTGTATTTAATCGTAAAGGTCGTATTCAAGGATGGTGTGATTCGCCGTTGACAGATTTGGGTGTTTCTCAAGCTAAACAGCTGGGGAAAGAATTGAAGAACATTCTGTTTGATGTGTGTTTTTGTTCAACGAGTGAGCGTGCTATAGATACGGCAAATTATATTTTAGGGGGTAGAAATGTAAAAATCATTCCTTCTAAAAAGTTAAAGGAACAGAGCTATGGTGATTTTGAGGCTGAAAAATCTGTGAATATATTTAAAGATGGTGTAAGTTTTCCGGATGGTTATCGTTTTTGTGGTGGTGAAAACCATAGTGATGTTATAGAAAGAGTAATGAATGAATTAAAAAAAATCGCATCCGAATATCCGAATGCGAATGTTTTAGTGGTTTGCCATGGTTCTGCCATTAAACATATTGTGAACTATTTGAGTCCTGGATTTGTGATGGAAAAGCCTACTACGGCAGCTTTAGTACCAAATTGTTCAATTACACAAATTGATTATGATGATGATTTTAAACTTATTGAAAAGCCTCATCCTTTTCACGGTCAATAAACATTAAAATAAAGGCGAGTATTAATAGGGAAACACTGATCCAAATGGCTTTTGCAGAAAAAATTTGGATACAATACTTGCCTAAAATAGCCCCAATTATAAATGTTAAAATTATTAAGTAATATAGAAGTCCACTTTGAAAATGTTGGACTTTTTTTGTGCAAATATAATTACACATTTCATGTGTTCCCGTTCTTAAATTCCCTATACACATTGTTGTTGCATATCCTTTTCCGTGGATTTTACGAAAGGCTTGTACTTGTAATCCACATGCAAAGGATGTTAAAGAATTTGCAAGTAAGTTTTGTTCGAATGAAATGTAGCCTACACAAAATAATATAATAATTTCAATTAAGAGAGTGACTTGACGCCAATGTACTTTTTGAATTTTTTGGAAATGTACAAGTTCAGCTAAGAAAATACCTAGACCAAAAGCAAGGACAGGACAAAGATAATGTAGTGCATGTTGAAATTGTCCACTCGCAAGATTTACACCAAATAGGAGCATGTTTCCGGTTTGTGCATTTGCGAAGACTTGTCCTCTTGCTAAATAGGAATAAGCATCCATAAATCCGCCAGATAGTGCTAGAAGAATGCCTAGTTCAATGGATTCAGATGTTTGTTTTGCTCGTTTCATAAAATAATCACAACCTTTTTACTTTTAAGATAATAATGCAAAATGACAAAAAATAAAAGCCGAGATCCAATGTCATTAAGTTAAGAAATGACG
>NZ_CATVYQ010000074.1:0-6534 GCF_958348295.1 uncultured Holdemanella sp. | reverse complement strand
GTAACACCAATTCCACACAACGGATGTCGTCCACCAAAACGACCTCGTGGATAGTAAAAGGAGGATAACGATGCAGGAATTTGAAAGAGCTTCACTTCATAAAGAATTTGTGGATGAAGAAAACAATACTGGATCTTATATCTTTGAACCTCTTGAAAGAGGTTTTGGAATTACGATTGGAAATACAATTTGCCGTACATTATTAACAAGTGTACCAGGCACACGCATTGTTGGATTTAAATTATCTGGATATGATGGAAAAGCAACAATGGTTGACGGTATTTTAGAAGATATCTATCGTATTTCATTAAATTTAAAAGCTGTTCAATTATACAATGATGGAGAAGGATTCCAAACATTGCATATTTCAAAGAAAGGACCAGCAACAATTCAGGCGGCTGACATTATTTGCCCAGAAGCTGTAGAAGTTGTAGATCCTGAACAAGTGATTTGTACTTTAGAAAAAGGTGCAAGCTTGGAAATGGAAATTTATGCAGTAACTGGAACTGGATATAAGAGTTCAATTGAAAACAAAGTGTCATACGACTTTGGTGAAGATGTCGTAGTATTAGATGCAACTTTCACTCCAATCCGTAAAGCAGATTATTTATCAGAACCTGCTCGTGTTGGATTGGATAAAAAATATGATAAAGTACATATCAATGTAGAAACAGACGGTACAATTACACCTTTACAAGCTATTACAATGGCTGCAAAGATTTGTATGGAAAACTTAGATGAAGTTTTAACTGTTTCAGACTTGGAATTAGAAGAAAGTTTCATGGTTCAAAAACCTCAAGTTGAGGATGTTAAGAAAGTAAATACAATGATGATTGAAGATTTGGATTTATCTGTTCGTTCTTACAATTGTTTAAAACGTGCAGGAATTCAGACTGTCGATGAACTTACACAAAAAACAGAAGATGAAATGATGCACGTTAAGAATTTGGGTAAGAAATCACTCAAAGAAGTGAAGGACAAAATGTACCAATTGGGATTGTTCTTCAAATCGTATGAATAAGAGGAGTAAGAATCATGTGGAATCGTAAATTGGGACGTAAAGCCGATCATCGTAAAGCATTGTTGCGTAACATGGCAACATCTTTGATTGAAAACGGACAAATCGAAACAACAGAAATGAAAGCAAAAGAACTAAGTGCTGTAATGGACTCATTAGTAACATTAGCAAAACGTGGAGATTTACATGCACGTAGACAAGCAGCAGCTTATGTTCGTAATGTAGAAGTAGATGAAGAGGGAACAACAGCTCTTCAAAAATTATTCAATGAAATTGGACCAGCATATGCAGATCGTAATGGTGGATACACTCGTGTAATTAAGACTCGTATCCGTCGTGGGGATGCAGCTCCAATGGCTATTGTACAATTCGTGAAGTAGTAGTTACTACTTCACTTTTCTTTTAAGGAGCTAAAAATATGAGTGATTTAGAACAATACGCAAAAGAACATCAAGTGCCTATCATGATGGATGATGGACTTTCCTTTTTATTAGAAAAACTTAAAGAAAATCAATGTCTATCATTTTTAGAGTTAGGTACGGCGATTGCTCGTACATCAATTGAAGTGGCTAAGTTAGATCCTAGAATGAGAGTTGTCACAATTGAGAGAAATTCGGATATGATTGTTCAGGCTAAAAAGAATATTGAAGAAAGTGGTTTATCTAATCAAATTATGTTGATTGAAGGTGATGCTCTTGAAGTCGATGTAAATGGGCAATTTGACTGTATTTTTATTGATGCCGCCAAGGCACAATATCAACGTTTTTTTGAGAAATACTGTAAGCATTTAAATGAGAATGGTATAATTGTATCAGATAATATGAATTTTCATGGGCTTGTACAACATCCGGAATTGACTCAAAATCGCAATACACGCCAATTAGTTCGTAAGATTCATGATTATCATACGTATTTGGCAAATCTTTCAGATTATGAAACTGCATTTTATGATTATGGAGATGGAGTTGCCGTAACAAGGAGGAAATAACTATGAAGCTTTTTAAGTTTTTATTAGGAGCTGCAACGATTACAGTTAGTGCTTGCGCAGTTGCAGGTAAGGTGCGTCGTGATAAACAAAGACAAAAAGAATTAGACGAATTTTTATGTCCAGATATTGATGAACCAATCGAAAAAGATATTCAACCAAGTGATAGCCCATTGAAAAATATGGAGTCGGATATCATGGGGTTTAAAGATGCACAAGAAGAAATTCTTCCAGTAACTTTAACTTATTGTTTTGATTCGAAGGATCACGCAAAACAATTCCAAACAGAAGTTGCAGAAAATGGCTTAACATCTTCTTACGATGATGAAGATAAAGTTGTGGATGTGATTTATCATGATGGTGTAAATGAGAGTGATTTAAAAATATTATCAGATACACTTGTAAATGCTTGTACTAACACAAGTGCAGAATATAAAGGATTTCATTTTAATAAATAGTGGCTTGAGCGTGCTCAAGCTATTTTATTATGGTATAATATTTCTGTTTATGGTGGAGGATATGTAATGGAAGCGATTGAAGTTTCACATTTAACTTTTTCCTATGATGGGGAAAATGATATATTAAAAGATATTTCTTTTTCAATTCCAAAAGGAAGTTATACAACAATTATTGGACATAATGGTTCTGGTAAGAGTACAATGGCAAAACTAATTATTGGTTTATTGGAAGCGAAAAATGGAAAAATTCAGATTTTAGGTCAGGAACTAAATGAAGAAAGTGTATACGAATTAAGAAGTCATGTAGGTATTGTATTCCAAAATCCAGACAATCAATTTATTGGTTCTACAGTAGCAGATGATATTGCCTTTGGTTTAGAAAATCATTGTGTAGAACAAGAAAAGATGCAGGGTATTATTGAGGATGTCGCAAGTCGTGTCGGAATGACGGATTTTTTAAGTGCCGAGCCTACTAAATTATCTGGTGGACAAAAACAACGTGTTGCGATTGCGGGCATTTTAGCGATTGAACCAGATATCATTATTTTTGATGAATCAACAAGTATGTTAGATCCTCAAGGTAAGGCAAGTATCAATGAACAAATTCGCAAGTTACATGAGGAAAAGAATATCACGATTTTATCAATTACACATGATATGGAAGAGGTTGCTCAATCTGAAAATGTCATTGTATTAGAGAATGGTGAAATTGCGATGCAGGGTACGCCAATGGAAATTTTTAAACAAGAAGATAAATTGGCTAGAATGCAGTTGGATATTCCTTTTGCGTTAAAGATTTCGAAGGAATTAAAAAAGCGTGGAATCTTTAAAGAAAATGTATGTCGTTTAGATGAGGTGGTTGAAAAGTTATGTCGATTGAAATAAAGAAATTAGAGCACATATATAATGAAAATACACCTTTTTCTCATGCAGCATTAAAGGGTATTGATCTTTCAATTCCAGAAGGGAAAGTTACAGCTATTATTGGGCAGACGGGTTCTGGTAAATCAACTTTAGTTCAACATTTAAACGGTCTATTGATACCAACAGCTGGTACTTTGGATATTTGCGGTTTTCATATTCAACCTTTGTTGAAAATCAAAGATGTGAAGCAATTAAGAAAAGAAGTTGGACTTGTATTCCAGTTTCCTGAGTATCAATTGTTTGAAGAAACGATTGGTAAGGATATTGCGTTTGGACCAAAAAACTTTGGAACAAGTGAGGAAGATGCTTCAGAATTGGTAAAGAAAGTCTTGCCTATTGTAGGATTGGATGAAAGTTATTTAGATCGTTCCCCTTTTGATTTGAGTGGAGGACAAAAACGTCGTGTTGCGATTGCGGGTATTTTAGTATTAAATCCAAAAGTTTTAGTTTTAGATGAGCCAACTGCAGGACTTGATCCTCAAGGCGCTCAGGAAATGATGACTTTGTTTATGAACTTAAATAAAAAAGAAGGTAAAACTGTTCTTTTAGTAACTCATGATATGGAGCATGTCATGAATTATTGTGATCATGTAATCGTATTGAGTCATGGTGAAGTTACGCAGGAAGCGGATGTAAAGGAGTTCTTTAAGCATCCAGAATATTTACAAGAGATTGGTATCAATCCACCTAGTATTGTGCGTTTGAAGATGCAGCTAGAGGAAAATGGATTTGAGATGGATCCAGATACAATGGATATGAATTCACTTGTGGATTCAATAGAAAAGCAGGTGAAGAAACATGAATAATGTTGCGTTAGGACAATATATGCCATTAGATTCAGTGGTTCATAAGATGGATCCAAGATCTAAGATCATGATCATGTTGTTTTTAATGGTTGCGATATTTATTCCTGCGGGAGCCCTTGGATATGTGGTTATTGGTATTTTTATTTTATTTAGTTTATATTTATCAAAATTAAATATTAAATATGCCTTAAGAACAATGAAACCAATGTTATGGATGATGGCTTTCTTGTTGGTTATTAACCTATTGGTTATTAAAACAGGAACACCTTTGTTTTCGATTAAGGGATTTACAATTTATAGTGATGCCGTAAATCAAACTTTGTATATTGTGGTACGTTTAATGTTGATGATTATTATCACAACTGTATTAACAGCTACAACGAAACCTTTGGATTTGACTTTGGGAATTGAAAAATTGTTGAAGCCATTTGAAAAAATTGGTGTACCAGCTCATATTATTGCGATGATGATCAGTATTGCACTGCGTTTTATTCCTACATTAATTGAAGAAACACAGCGTATTATGAATGCGCAGGCAAGTCGTGGTGTGGATTTAGAAAATGGTAGTATCAAAGAAAAAATCATGGCTATTTTATCTTTGATTGTTCCATTGTTTGTTTCTGCGTTTGATCGTGCAGATCAACTTGCGAATGCGATGGAAGCTAGAGGGTATGATCCTTCTAGAAAAAGAACACGTTACAAAGTGTTAAAGATGCAAACTATCGATTATGCTTCAATGATTTTAAGTGTTGTCGTTCTTTGTGCTTGTATTGGTATTTGGGTATTATGATCGTAAAGGCACTTGTTAGCTATGATGGTTTTAACTATGCAGGCTGGCAAAAACAAGAGAATGCCTTAGGCATTCAACAAGTGATTGAAGAAGCTTTGTATAAGATCACAAAAGAGCATGTAGATGTTGTTGCGAGTGGAAGAACGGATGCGGGTGTTCATGCGTTGGGCCAAGTTTTTCATTTTGAAACAAGTAAAAATATTCCGGCCGTTCAATATGAAAGAGCTCTAAATGCATTGCTTCCTAAAGATATTCGTATTTTAAAAACGGAAGAAATGCACGATGATTTTCATGCACGTTTTAGTGCTGTAGGCAAACGTTATGATTATTATTGTTCGTATGATATAAAGAATCCTTTTAATTATAAGTATCGTAATCTATTGGCAAAAGAATTAGATATAAATGCGATGGAAAATGCATCAAAAGTTTTTTTAGGGACGCATGATTTTACTAGTTTTGCCTCAAGTAAAATCGATCCTAGAAAGCCAAGGGTTAAAACAATTTCAAATATTGAAATTTTAGAAGAAGGAACAGATGTACACTTTATTTTTGAGGGGACGGGTTTTTTAAGGTATCAAGTTCGAATGATGACGGGTACTTTAATTGCGGTAGGCCAACATAGAATTGAAGTGGATGATGTTCAAAAAATGTTGAACGCGAAGGATAAGTCGGCATGTCGTTATAATGCGGTAAGCTGTGGGTTATACTTAGTGGAGGTAAAATACAATGAGACAAACTAATTTTCATACTCATACTTCACGTTGCCATCATGCGTATGGTGAGGATGAGGAAATGGTTCGTGCTGCCATTCAAAATGGTTTTGAAGTATTGGGCTTTTCAGATCATGCGTGTTGGAAATATGACTCTGATTTTGTGGCGCATATGCGTATGAAGCTTGATGAATTCGATGATTATAAAGATAGCATTTTATATCTGAAAGATAGATATAAGAAGCAGATTGAGATTCGTTTTGGTTTAGAAGCTGAATACTTTCCTAAATATATGGATTGGTTATTGGATTTCTGTATTAAAAATGAAATTGATTATTTGATTTTTGGCAATCATTATTATGGTACAGATGAGGATCATATTTATTTAGGTGGTGCCAAAGGAGAATATATTAAAGGATATTTCGATACTTGTGTCGAAGGTATGAAAACAGGTATGTATGCATACTTAGCTCATCCTGAATTGATTTTAAGAGATACAGGTGGTTTTATCACGCCTGAAATTGAAGAGGGATTTCACCGTATTTGTAAGACCAGTCAAGATTATAATGTTCCATTAGAATTTAACGTATTGGGTATGCAACACAATATGCGTATGGGGTACGAGGAGTATCCACACACTAAGTTTTGGCAAATCGCTGCTCAATATAATGTGAAAGTAATTCTAGGTATGGATGCGCATAGAATTGGTGATTTGGATCAAAAATTATATAATTTGGCTTTGGAAAAACTATCTAAATTTGATGTAGAAATCATTGACGACATACCTTCAATTGATTATAAAAAGATAAAAGAAAATAAAATCAGAGTTTAGCTAAAATAAAG
>NZ_CATVYQ010000073.1:0-6604 GCF_958348295.1 uncultured Holdemanella sp. | reverse complement strand
CTTTTGCGATGTAAAGGTAAAATATAACTTACGCGCATAAAATTTGCTTTATATAAAGTGTATGCTGATAGCATACACTTTTGTTTTTTATATAGAAATTTATAGGAAACAGCTTACATAAGTGTTATAATGCATATAACATAATCACTTTATGGAGGGTATTGAAATGGATAATAAGTATGTATTAGGCCTGGATATTGGAATTACATCAATAGGTTGGTCAATTATTGATGAAGTTAGGGGAAAACTATTGGATATGGGAGTTCATATGTTTGAACAAGCAACTCCTGCACAAGAAGTTAGATTGAATCGTTCCGCAAGAAGAACATTGAGAAGAAGAAATTGGAGAAAGAAACAATTAAAAAATGCATTTATTGAATTTGGATTGATTTCAAAAGAAGAAATGAATCAAAGAGATTATTTGAGTTATACTGCAAATTCAGATACTTTTTCTCGCCCTGAAGAAGATACAGTCTACCATTTAAGATTAAAAGCGTTAAAACAACAGATATCTTTAAGAGAGCTTTTGTTGTGTTTGTATAATATTTGCGGTACTCGTGGACATTTCTTAATGGAGAATATTAATTTTACCTCCAGTGAACCAATTACTTTTGATTTCTTTGTTGAGCAATTTTATGAGTTTACACATGAATATGTGAATTTTGAAGAAGATACAAAAGAATTTGAGCAGACAATACTAAAACCTATTTTTGAAAAGGGAAAAGTAAAATCTAATGAATTAAAGTCTTTGTTGAAGGATGAATATACAGTGGAATCTGAGGATAATGATGCATTATTAGAAATATTGAAATTGATCTGTGGATTTAAATGTGATTTAAAGAAAATTAGTGAGTCTGTTGTACTCGTTCAAGAGGATAAAACTAAAGAATCTGTAAAATTAGATGAATTATTGAAGATGGATAGCTTAAATGAATTTTTGAACAATGCAGTAGAACTTCATGATGTAATTGCGGTTTCTCAGATTTTAAAGGATCATAATTATATTTGTGAAGTGGCTGTAGAGAAATTAAATGAAGTTCTAAATGTTCAAAAATTAGAACATTCAGATCCAGATAAATATGAAGAAGAAAAGAACAATATTCAGAAAAAAATGAGTAAGGCAGTTGGAGAGCGTTTGCGTGTTGTAAAAAATATGGAGAATAAGTATCCGAATGGCTTGTATGTAAAAGAAGCTAGTGAAATTTTGCATAAACAACAAGAATTTTATCCTAATTTGATTACGGATAATTTCATTGAAGCATGTATTTCTACAATTAAAGCACGTATTCCTTACTATATTGGACCATTGTCTTCACAAGCTAAGAATAGTTGGATTGATCGTAAAGATGGTATATTTAAGTATGGATATGACTATTGTAAGGATGCTTTAGTAAATGAAGAAGAGAGTATTCAAAATTGGAAGTTGAATATGATTTCACATTGTACGTATTTACCCGAAGAATATGCACTTCCAAAAGGATCATTTATTGCAGAGACATTTAGCTTATTAAATGAATTGAATATTCTTACCGCAATTGATAAGAATGAAAATCGATATTATTTAACTCGTGAAGATAAATTAAAAGTATTTGATGAATTATTCTTGAAGCGTACAGATTATGTTTCGCATAAAGAAATTGCAGAATTATTAAACTTAAAATCTTTTGGTCCTAAAGACTCTCGTAAAGAAGGTAAGTTTAAAAATAGATATACTTTATATCAGAATATAATTAGTGTATTTCCTCAATTTGAATTGCATTCTATTCTTGATTTATTTAATGAAAATGAGAAAGAAAAAGTAGATAAGATTGAAGATATTATTTTGAACTTAAATTTATTTGATGAAGAACAATCAAAGATTAATTATTTCACTAAGAAGTTGAATTTAGATGAAAAAGACGCGAAAAAATTAGCTAGATGTAAATCAAATGGATTCTATGCTTTCTCTAAACAATTTATTATGGAAACAAAAATGAATGTTGATGGAGAAACATTACTTGAGGAAATGTTAAGGGATAATTCAGAAAATCAAAAGAATGAACAGATGACTTTGATTACTGAAGCAACGGACTTGGATGGAAATAGAATTAATTTTGATTCCAACAAGTATATGACTTTATTAAAGGATACGAAGAAGTTGTCTATTGATTTATTGATGCAGGATGGTAAACCATTTATTCCAATTGCTAGACCAGTTATTAGAGCTTTGAATGAATGTTTTAAACTATATGAAGAAGTTATCAGAACATATGGAGTTCCTGATCGTGTTGTTATTGAAACAGCAAGAGACTTAAAAGATAGTTCTCAAGATGGAGATGTACCAGCTAAACATTTTGATCAGATGAAAAAGTTGTATGATTACTTAAATAATCAAATGAAAGAGCAGAAGAAAAAGGCCAAACTTTCAAAACAATATATGGAAGATTGGGATGTTATCGAGCCATATTTAGAAAAAAATAAGCGTAAAGTTGAATTGTATATTCGTCAAAACGGTCGTGATATGGTAACTGGAGATGAGATTGACATTCAAAAATTAGAGGATTATGAAATGGATCACATTCTACCTCGTGGTTTTGGTGATAATTCCATGGATAACTTGATGTTGATCAAAAAAGAAATCAATGGTAAAAAAGCGGACAGACTTCCATTAGAATATATTGAATCGGAAACTGTAACAAACAAAGCGGGAAAACGCATTATCGCTAGTGATTTCAAACGTAGATGCTATGAATTGAATGGAATGAAATTGATTTCGGATAAGAAATTAAAACGATTATTATTAGCATCGACTGATGAAGTAATGGGATTTATCAATCGTAATTTAGTGGATACTCGTTATATTATTCGAGAATTAATGGCGATTTTAAGAGCTTATAACACAGTTAATAATTATGATACTCATATTGTTTCATTGCGTTCTTCATTTACAACGGTGTATAGAAATGCATTTAATATGAAGAAAAATCGTGATATTGGTGATCAACACCATGCTCATGATGCTTCTATTGTTGCGATTGCAGATATGGTTTTATCGACATATTATCCAAATTATGATGAACGTGGAAATAATAAGTATTATCAAGAATTCTTGAAGAGAATGATGGAGTCACAGGGACCAGATAGTGATAAATCGGAAAATCAAAAATTGTATGGATTCATTAAATATGCATACTTCAAACGATTTGGTAATTATCCAAATGATAATGATTCATTGGTTTCTCAAGTAAAGGATACTGTACCTTTATATTCTATAAAAGCAGAGAAAAACTATAAAGGTGCATTCTTTGATGCGACTATTTATCCGCAAATGGATAAGAAGAAAAACATACCGAGAGAAAAAGGTGTGTTGGGTCTTTTAGGGGTAAATAATGATAAGCGTATTTATAGTTCGATTAACTGTGTTGCGGTAGATTTCTATAAGTATAGGAAAAAGAATGGAAAAAAAGCATATGTCGGTATACAAATTCCGAAGCTTATAGTAAGTAACAACGGTGAAATCAATAAAGAGCAATATATTAAGTTAATAAGAGATTACTATAAAGTACCTGAATTATTAGATGAAAATGGGAATGTGAAGGAATATTATTTCCGTATGCGTGTGTTTAAAAATGATTTATTTTACGAGACAGAATCTAATACAGTTTTAAAGTTTGGTATTGGTACAATCACTAGAAAAATTCTAGAACCTAGTCATGTATATTGCTTTAGTTATAATGATATCTATAAAGAAGTATATCTTTTAAAAAAGGAAATGGCTATACGTTTTGATTTTAAGGATTACATTGTTAATCCAAGTGGACATCATAAATTTAATGATTATGCAATCGATGAATTGTTGGGATTTTGCTTAGATAATTATTTGGATTTTGATGATTTAGAAAAACAAACGAAATTAGTGATTAATAAGTTTACGGAAATGATGAATAAGCAAAAATCAAAAGTGGGGAAAATTGATTATCAGTGGTTTTTAGAAACTATTGTTTATTTGAATCTAATTGTTAATAGAAAATGTTCTCCGTTGGATCGATATAGACCTGGTACAGATATTGTGAAAAAGAATAATAATGAAGATGCAGAATATGTCAAAATCAAATCAAGTATTCTAGGCATTCGTTATACATATAATGAAAATGGTAAATTATTAATATCAGGTCCTAGAAAAGCTCCTGGAAAGTATTCTAAGATTAAAAAGGAAAAGTTCTCTTGGAAAATTTGTAGCGACGTGCTACAATGAGTGTGTCAAATAATACAAATGAATTTAGTCTGGAAGAATAAGATTTAAATTCGAAAACTATTAGAGATAGCTAATTGTGGCTATCCCATTTTTTATTATAGTTTTATTAATATGGGCTGGAAAACAGTAGTAATTGGAACTGAGTGTACAGTGTCATTAACATTAAATCGAATGAAAATTACAATAGGAAATGAATATCAGAATATACCATTATGCGATTTGGATACAGTTATTTTTTCGCATGATCGAATTACTATGACAATTCCAATGTTATCTAAATTGGTAGAAAATAATATTAATGTAATAATTTGTGATTCAAAGAATGATCCAATTGGTATTTTTCAACCATTTAACAATCATTCTTTGGTGTTTAAGCAATTGAATAAACAAATTAATTGGAAAATAACTCGGAAAAAGAAATTATGGAAATTTATAATAGAACAAAAAATACAATCTGAAATTGATGTTTTGGACTTGATTTATGAGGATTGTGATGAATTGGAAACTTTAATTGGCTACAAGAATTCAGTTTATAACGATGATCAAACGAATCGAGAAGCAGTGAGTGCAAAGTGTTATTTTGGAAAGATGTTTGGGACAAAGTTTTATAGAGATGATAAGAATGATGTAAGAAACTTTGCACTGAATTATGGATATAAGATTTTAGCTAGTTATATTTCAAAATGTATAACAGCTAGAGGATTATTAACTCAACTAGGAATTCATCATATTGGTGAATCGAATGCCTTTAATTTAACATATGATTTTATAGAGCCATTACGAGTAATAATAGATGTATGGGTTGAAGAAAATATTAAAGATAGTTTTAGCGTAGCTCAAAAACAAGAATTGATTGGATTGTTAGAAACGAAGATTTATATAGATAAAAAATGGATGCGTTTAAAAGATGCGATTGAAGATTTAATTGATTCTTATATTGGTTTTTTGAATGAAAAAACAGATGATATTTTGAAAATTGATTTTTCAAAAGGAATTCGTTATGGAGGGGAGTAGTAGATTTGTGCGATTAGTACTATTCTTTGATCTACCCCAAGAAACGAAAACAGATCAAAGACATTACAGACAATTTGTAAAATATTTAAAAACTGAAGGATTTATACGAATCCAATATTCAGTTTATGCAAAATTATGCATAAATAATGATTCAGCTAAGACGATTCAAAAAAGACTGAAAAACAATGTTCCTGATAATGGGGATATAAGATATTTAATAATAACTGAGAGGCAATATCAAAACATTGTGAATATGAATAGTAATTATACTTTACAAGAAAACATTACGACAACAGATCGTACTTTAATCATAGGAGGACTAAATAGTGAAAATAATACATGAGGAATCTGTCTACTTGATTCCGGAAGATAATAATATAGTAGTACTAGCAGGTGCTAAACAAAAAGATATAATAGATTGTTTTATAAATCAATTCGTTAAAAAGAAAAGAAATTATTGTAAAGTATTAGATTCTGAAAATCAGTCAATTAAACCAGCTGAGCTTAATTTTATTTATTACCCATATGGTAGTGATATTAATTCTAATTTTGAATTTGGAACAAAATCTATATTCAATATTGAAACAACTAATCTTATTCAAGAAAATGAAAACGATTTTAAATCGTTTGAATTGATTAGAGAAGGATTTAGAAGTTTGATTACTGATCATGGTATGTATAAATTGAGAGAAATTTTAACAAGAAATATAGACTGTTATATTGGCTTAGAAATGTCGGATTTTGAGGTTTCTAAATTTTTATCAATGTTGGACATAAACATAGGAGATACTCCAGTTGATCAACAGTACATTATGGTTTATAACCTGTTGTTATTTATTAATAGAAATCAATTTAACGTCGTATATATAGATTTTCCAATCACACAAACCACATTAAAATGGTTGAAATCATTTGATCAAGATAATATCCTGTTTCTTTTAAACAATGATTATATGGCTTGCGATTCTATTGAAGAACTAGAAAAATTTGCAATGTTGATTGTTTCCAATAAAGATTACATTGAAAAATATGAATATGATTTAAATCAATTTAATAATATTTCCTATATACAAAATCCTTATACTATGCTTCATAAGCAGCAACAAACAGAAAAAAACATTCGATTAATGGAACAATTTGAAGATAAAAACACAACTTTTTATCTGACATTTAATGATACTTATACTCAATATGTACTGTAAATAAAGCATAAATATGCTATAATAAGGCCAACAGTTCTTGAGGACTAAGTTTATTTGTATTATTTGAATCAAGCTCGATTGCGTTCTTATGTGCTTGCTGTTCTTGAGGACTAAGTTTATTTGTATTATTTGAATGAAAGTTATTGGGCGTATA
>NZ_CATVYQ010000072.1:0-6883 GCF_958348295.1 uncultured Holdemanella sp. | reverse complement strand
AGTGTAAAGGTTATCGCAACCTAAAGGTGGGAATAAATTTTTCTTTTGACCTTATATTTTAAAAATATTAAAAAATAATTGACAAATCATGTTGAATACTGTATCTTAATATTGCATGCGAAAATAGGTTCTGGAAAGAGCCTATATTTAATGGATGGGCAAGACCCACCCGGCTTCGTTTGCTTGGAAATTGAAAATTTTGAAAGGAGGATCTTATGCCTACAATCAACCAGTTGATTCGTAAAGGTCGTAAGGCCAGTCAAAACGTTTCAAAGTCTCCAGCTTTGAACCGTGGTTACAACTCATTGCAGTCTAAACCAACAAACCAATCAAGTCCACAAAAACGTGGAGTTTGTACTCGTGTTGGTACCATGACACCTAAGAAACCAAACTCAGCACTTCGTAAATATGCGCGTGTTCGTTTAAGTAATGGTATGGAAGTTACAGCTTACATTCCAGGTATCGGACACAACTTACAGGAACACAGTGTTGTATTGATTCGTGGTGGACGTGTTAAAGACTTACCAGGTGTTCGTTACCACATCGTTCGTGGAACTTTGGACTGCGCTGGTGTAAATGACCGTAAACAATCTCGTTCATTATACGGAACTAAAAGACCTAAGAAATAGATCAATCGTGAAAGGAGGAAATTAGATGCCTAGAAAAGGACACATTGCGAAACGTGACGTACTAGTCGACCCAATTTATAACTCTAAGTTGGTTACTCGTTTGATCAACAAAATCATGATTGATGGTAAAAAAGGGGTTGCACAAACTATTTTGTACAACGCGTTTGAAATCGTAGAAGTAAAAACAGGAAAAGCACCAATGGAGGTTTTCGAACAAGCTTTAGAAAACGTTATGCCTCAATTGGAATTGAAAGTTAGACGTGTAGGTGGAGCCAACTACCAAGTACCAGTTGAAGTAAGCGACGAACGTCGTTTGACTTTAGGACTTCGTTGGATCGTAAACTACGCACGTTTACGTAACGAAAAAACAATGGAACAGAGATTAGCAGCTGAAATTATTGATGCTTCTAATGGAACTGGTGCCAGTGTTAAAAAACGTGAAGACACTCACAAAATGGCAGAAGCTAACAAGGCTTATGCTCACTACCGTTGGTAAGAGAAGGAGTAAAGAAATATGGCTAGAGACTATGCTTTACACGAAACTCGTAACATCGGTATCATGGCGCACATTGATGCCGGAAAAACAACAACAACAGAACGTATTCTTTACTACTCTGGTGTAAACCACAAGATTGGTGAAACACACGATGGAGCTAGTACAATGGACTGGATGGAGCAAGAACAAGAACGTGGTATCACAATCACTTCTGCTGCTACAACAGCTCACTGGAAAAAGACAGACGGAACTGGTAAAGAATGTCGTATTAATATCATCGATACACCAGGCCACGTAGACTTCACTGTAGAAGTTGAACGTAGTTTACGTGTATTAGATGGTGCCGTAACAGTATTAGATGCTAAAGCAGGTGTTGAACCTCAAACTGAAACTGTTTGGCGTCAAGCTACTGAATATAACGTTCCACGTATTGTATTCTGTAACAAAATGGATGCTACAGGTGCTGACTTCTTAATGTCATGCAATACAATCATCGATCGTTTAGGAGCTAAATCTTGTCCAATTCAGTTACCAATCGGTGCTGAATCAGACTTCGAAGCTATCATTGATATTATCAAGAGAAAAGCTTACGAATTTAGTGGAGATTTTGGTCGTGTAATCACTGAAATCCCAGTTCCAGAAGATATGGTAGATCTTATGGAAGAATACCGTGCTAAATTATTAGATTACTTAGCAGATTATGATGAAGATTTCATGATGCAAGTATTAGAAGGTGAAGAACCTTCAATTGAAGAAATCAAACGTGTATTACGTATTGCGGTATGTAATGGTGACTTCTTCCCAGTATTATGTGGATCTGCATATAAGAATAAAGGTGTTCAATTAGTATTGGATGCAGTAGTAGATTACTTACCAAGTCCATTAGATGTACCTTCAATTAAGGGTACTACATTAGATGGAGAACCAGATGTTCGTCACCCTGGTGATGATCAACCATTCTCTGCATTAGCATTTAAGATTGCTACAGACCCATTCGTTGGAAAATTATCTTTCTTCCGTGTTTATTCAGGTACTGCAAAAGCAGGAAGCTATGTATTAAACTCAACTAAAGATAAAAAAGAACGTTTCGGACGTATCGTTCAGATGCACGCCAATGCACGTAAAGAAATCTCTGAAGTTTACTCAGGTGATATTGCTGCTGCAGTTGGTTTAAAGGTTACTACAACAGGTGATACATTGTGTGATGAAGATCACCCAATCATCCTTGAATCTATGGAATTCCCTGAACCAGTAATCGAATTGTCTTTGGAACCAAAAACAAAAGCTGACCAAGACAAAATGGGATTGGCTCTTGCAAAACTTGCAGAAGAAGACCCTACTTTCAAAACATATACAAACGAAGAAACAGGACAAACAATCATTGCCGGTGTAGGTGAACTTCACTTGGATATCATTGTTGACCGTTTACGCCGTGAATTTAAAGTTGAAGCAAATGTTGGTCAACCACAAGTTGCTTACCGTGAAACAATTCGTCAGGCTGCTGATTGTGAAGGAAAATACATCCGTCAGTCAGGTGGTCGTGGACAATATGGTCACGTATGGATCAAATTCGAACCAAATGAAGGAAAAGGATTTGAATTCGTTGATGCTATCGTTGGTGGTAGCGTACCTAGAGAATACATCAAACCAACTCAAGAAGGTTTGGAAGCAGCATTGGAAAATGGTATGGTTGCAGGTTATCCAGTAATTGATATCAAAGCTACATTGTTTGATGGATCATATCATGATGTTGACTCTAGTGAAATGGCTTATAAGATTGCCGCAAGTATGGCATTAAAAGAAGCTGGAAAGAAATGTAAACCTGCTATTCTAGAACCAATTATGTTCGTAGAAGTAACTGCACCAAGTGAATACTTAGGTAGTGTTATGGGTGACATTTCAAGTCGTCGTGGACAAATCACTGAACAGGAAGAACGTGGAAATGCCATTATCGTTCGTGCACATGTTCCATTATCAGAAATGTTCGGATATGTTACAGACTTACGTAGCTTTACTCAGGGACGTGGAAACTACTCTATGAAGTTCGACCACTACTCAGAAGTTCCAAAGAGTATTGCAGAAAAGATTATTAAAGAGAATTCAAACGAAAACTAGTTGATTTTCGTTTGGTTCTGAAATACAATATTTATTGTATGAAATATGTTAGCATTTAGGAGGAAATTATAAATGGCTAAGGAAAAATTTGACAGAAGTAAAACTCACGTTAATATTGGTACGATCGGTCACGTTGACCACGGTAAAACAACATTAACAGCAGCTATTACAACAGTATTAGCTAAAAAAGGTATGGCTAAAGCTGAAGCTTATGACCAAATCGATGGTGCTCCAGAAGAAAAAGAACGTGGAATCACTATCAACACTGCACACGTTGAATACCAAACAGAAAAACGTCACTATGCACACGTTGACTGTCCAGGCCACGCCGATTATGTAAAAAACATGATCACTGGTGCTGCTCAGATGGACGGAGCAATCTTAGTAGTTGCTGCATCTGATGGACCTATGCCTCAAACACGTGAACACATCTTGTTAGCACGTCAGGTAGGTGTTAAATATATCGTTGTTTACTTAAACAAATGCGATATGGTTGATGATGAAGAATTAATCGACTTAGTAGAAATGGAAGTTCGTGAATTATTAAACGAATACGGATTCGACGGAGACGAAACTCCAGTTATCCGTGGATCAGCTTTAAAAGCTCTTGAAGGAGATCCAAAATACGAACAATCAATCTATGATTTGATGGATGCTGTTGATACTTGGATTCCAGATCCAGCTCGTGAAATGGATAAACCATTCTTGATGGCAATCGAAGACGTTATGACAATTTCTGGTCGTGGTACAGTAGCTACAGGACGTGTTGAACGTGGTCAAGCTCACTTAAACGACGAAGTTGAAATCGTTGGTATCAAAGACACTCAAAAAACAGTATTAACTGGTTTGGAAATGTTCCACAAACAATTAGACGTTGCTGAAGCAGGTGACAACATTGGTGCATTGTTACGTGGTATTGCACGTGACCAAATCCAACGTGGGCAAGTATTAGCTAAACCTGGAAGTGTACACCCTCACACTAAATTTAAAGCACAAGTTTATGTTTTAACTAAAGAAGAAGGTGGACGTCACACTCCATTCGTTTCTAACTACCGTCCTCAATTCTACTTTCGTACAACTGACGTTACAGGTGTAATCACATTGCCAGAAGGAACTGACATGGTAATGCCTGGTGACAACGTTGTTATGAACGTTGAATTGATCGCTCCAATCGCTATCGAAACTGGTACTAAGTTCTCTATCCGTGAAGGTGGACACACTGTAGGTGCTGGTAACGTTACTGAAATTGACGCTTAATTAGAATTTAAACTTTAAGACTGATACATCTGTATCGGTCTTTTTTTTGTTTTATAATGAAACAAATGTAAATATAATATAAAAAATTACATTTATCATTGACATCATGGCATTTTTACTTTATCATACAAAACATATAAGAATAGTATGAATTAAGGAGTATGATTATGACAAAATTAACTAGAGATCAACGAAATTTTAAATTCGAAACATTACAATTACACGTAGGACAAGAACAAGCAGACCCCACTACAGATGCACGTGCAGTTCCTATTTATCAAACATCATCTTATGTATTTAGAAATTGTGATCATGCAGCAGCACGTTTTGGATTGAGCGATGCGGGAAATATTTATGGTCGCTTAACAAATCCAACGGAGGATGTGTTTGAAAAGCGTATAGCAGCTCTTGAAGGCGGTGTAGCCGCATTAGCCGTAGCATCTGGTGCTGCAGCCGTTACATATACAATTTTGAACTTAGCTCAAAATGGAGACAATATAGTTTCAGCCAAAAATATTTATGGTGGCTCATTTAACTTGTTTGAGCATACTTTGCCTCAATATGGGATTGAAACAAATTTCGTTGATATTTTTAATGAAGAAGAAGTTGAAAGTGCAATCAATGAAAAGACAAAGGCTTTATATATTGAAACATTAGGAAATCCTAATTCGGATGTAGTAGATATTGAATCAGTCGCAAAGATTGCTCATAAACATAAAATTCCATTAGTAGTAGATAATACATTCGCAACACCATATTTAGTAAGACCAATCGAATATGGAGCTGATATTGTTGTTCATTCAGCTACAAAATTTATTGGTGGACATGGAACAAGTATTGGTGGTGTTATTGTTGATGGAGGAAAATTTGATTGGGAAGCTAGTGGAAAATTTGATTCATTAACAAAACCAAATCCAAGCTATCATGGCATTAGTTTTACAAAAGCATGTGGACCGGCGGCTTTCGTTACTAAAGTACGTGCTATTCTTTTAAGAGATACTGGAGCTACGGTTTCTCCTTTCAATGCATTCTTATTCTTACAAGGATTAGAAACATTGTCTTTACGTGTAGAACGTCATACTTATAATGCTTTAAAAGTTGTTGAATATTTGAATAATCATCCTCAAGTAGAAAGTGTGTCTCATCCAAGTGTTTCTACAGATCCTAAACAACAAGAATTGTATAAAAAGTATTTTCCTAATGGAGGAGGTTCTATCTTTACATTTGATATTAAGGGCGATGCACAAAAGGCTAAAGATTTTATTGATAATCAAGAATTATTCTCTTTATTAGCTAATGTTGCCGATGTAAAATCTTTAGTCATTCATCCAGCAACTACAACTCATTCTCAATGTACTGAAGAAGAATTATTAGATCAAGGTATTCGTCCAAATACAATTCGATTAAGTATTGGATGTGAAAACATCGATGATATTATTCAAGATTTGGATGAAGCATTTAAAGCAGTCGCATAGTGAATGAAAGTCAGGAATATATTTCTGACTTTTTATTAATGGGATGATTTTAGGATATTTAAAAATCAAAATATATTTGTTCAGAATATAATAGTTTTGATAGAATAACATTGCTTTTTTGAAAGGATGGTTTGATTGGATAAAAAAAGATTGCGAATTTTAGTGTATGTGGTTGGAATGTTTATATTAGCTTTAGGTCTAACTTTAAATACAAAGGCGAATCTAGGAGTCTCTCCAATAATATCGGTGCCTTATAGTATATCGCAAATTACAGGATTAAATTTTGGAGATTTAACTTTTGTGGTATACGCCATATTTGTCATCGTTCAGATTATAATTCATATTCGATTAAAAAATCATAAGAGAATTGCATCAGACATACTACAGTTACCGCTAAGTTTAATATTTACGCGTTTATTGAACATATTTACTGTATATATTCCAACTTCACAAAATTTAGGAATTCGTTTTATAATACTTACTTTTGCGATAATTTGTACTGGAATAGGTGCAGCAATGTCATTAAGTATGCAAATTGTTCCGAATCCTGGAGATGGGATTGTACAAGCCTTAGCGGAAAGATTTGATAAAAGCGTAGGTATAGCTAAAAATTTGTTTGATTGTCTAAATTTAAGTATTACGTTATGTATTAGTTTATTTATTGCTCATCAAATTGTTGGTGTTGGAATAGGGACAGTGGTTGCAGTAGTAGGAGTAGGTAGAGTGATAGCTTTATTTCATCATATTTTTGAATATAAAATTGAAGAATTGATTTGCGAGTAAAAGACTGGTACGTGCCAGTTTTCTTTTAAAAACAATGATGTAAGCGTATATAGTAAAAAAATATGAAAAAAATTCAAAAAAACATTTGACGAAGTGAGAAGTATTTGGTAATATAGATGAGCACTGCT
>NZ_CATVYQ010000071.1:0-6992 GCF_958348295.1 uncultured Holdemanella sp. | reverse complement strand
CAATTGATTATAAAAAGATAAAAGAAAATAAAATCAGAGTTTAGCTAAAATAAAGCTAAACTTTTTCTTTTTTTCATTGACTTTTATATGGATATTGCATATCATATTAGATGGCTAAACTCTGGCCTTTTGAGCCCCGGTAAACGCTCAAATCAAGGAGGAAATTAGATATGCGTCAAACTACTATGGCAAAACCTGCCGATGTAACACGTACATGGTATGTAGTTGATGGAAACGGACAAACTTTAGGACGTTTGGCTTCAACATGTGCTCATGTATTAAAAGGAAAACACAAACCTACATATACACCAAATGTTGACTGTGGTGATTATGTAATTGTGATCAATGCTGACAAGGTCGAAATGACTGGAAACAAGTTGAATACTGAAAAGTATTACAACCACTCTGGATACTTTGGAGGTATGCGTGTGCGTACAGCTAAAGAAATGAAAGAGAAATACCCTGTTGAATGGGTTGAAAGAGCAATCAAAGGTATGTTACCTCATACTAGATTAGGTGATGTACAACGTGGACACGTATTCGTATACGCTGGTAGCGAACACCCACACGCTGCTCAAAAACCTGTTGAATTGAAGGTAAGAGGATAAGGAGGAATAGAATATGAAAAAATCTAACACTGTTCAATATCATGGCGTTGGACGTCGTAAAAAATCTGTTGCTCGTGTCTTTTTACGTCCAGGTACAGGTAATATCGTAGTCAACGGAAAAACTTTGGAAGAATACCTTCCATTGGAAACTTTACGTATGGTTGTTAAATCACCATTAGAAATCACTAATACAGTTGATCAATTTGATGTGATTATCAACGTACAAGGTGGAGGATACACTGGTCAATCTGGTGCTATGCGTCACGGAATCACTCGTGCTTTAATGGAAGCTAGTGAAGACTACCGTCCAGTATTAAAAGCTGCAGGATTCGTTACTCGTGACCCTCGTGCTAAAGAACGTAAAAAATACGGTCTTAAAGCAGCTCGTCGTGCTCCACAATTCTCTAAACGTTAGTCAGAACATACTTTTGACTACTCTGCAAAGAGATTCAAAACCACTCAAACCCTTTATATATGGGCTTTGGGTGGTTTTTTCTATTTCTGTGAATTGTTGTGAATAGTGTTGAAAAGTCTCTTTAAGCACGCATACAGCACGCTTATAAGTAGCAAAATTAACTCCTCAGTTATCGAAAAGCACGCACAAAATGTAATTTTACTTTATGTACTTACCAAAAAGGTAGATTTATAAACTTGCAAGAAGGAAGAAATCGCGTTTTTTCACATCACCAAGAATTCAGAAGACTTACCAGTACGTTCGGCAATTCCTTCAAAAGAAAAGCACCAGCGGATGCTGATGCGTTTAATATTTTTAATCTTACTAATTTTTTGATTATATAGTTTGGTTTTTATTTAGCAACCAATCCCTGATATCAAAGATTTCAATTCCTTCATATGAATACTTTGGATGACCGGTTTTGGCGATGATAATCTTTGGATATGCATCTTTGATTTGTAAAAGAGGCGCATATTCTCTTTTGAATGTTTCCTCTTCAGTGATATTGTCATTTACCTGAATATAGATTTTTTCACTACCTCTTTGGGCAACAAAATCGATTTCTTTCTGATAAAGCTTTCCAACATAGACATCATAGCCACTGCGTAATAATTCAAGACAGACCATGTTTTCATATACTCTGCCATAATCCATGTTTCTTGTACCAAGAACAGCATAACGTATGCCAATATCACTTAAATAGAACTTTTCTGTACTTTCAAGATATTTCTTGCCACGGATATCGTAGCGCTTGATATCATAGAAAACAAAGGCGTTGCACAGGTATTTGATATATTTTCCAATGGTGACATGATTAGTTGATATGTTCTTTTCGGATAGCATATTGCTGATTCTGCTTGGTGAAGTCAGGTTTGATATATTGTCCATAAGGAATTCACTTAAGCGCTGTAATACCTGAGTATCTGGCAGGGAATACTTCTGTACAAGGTCTCTTGTAACAATTGTTTCATAGACTTCCTTGATATAATCTTTCCTGTCTTTTTCGGTGTTGTAGGCATAGGACCCAGCTAATCCACCTTTGATGGTGTAATCTTCAAATAGCTTTTCTATGTCGTGGTTGTTGTCGTAGTAATTACAATATTCTTTGAAACTGAATGGATAGACATGAATTTCAATATAACGCCCGGTAAATAGAGTGGCTAAATCTGCACTTAACAAAAAAGCGTTAGAACCGGTGATATAGATATCATATTTTCTTTTTGAATATAGGCTATTTACAGCCAGTTCAAAATTTGGACACATCTGCACTTCATCAATGAAAAGATAATTCGACTTTCCTTCCACATATCGTTTTTCAACATAGGCATGAAGCGCATGATACTCTTTCAGGTGTTCAAACGAAAGATCCATAAAGTCAATAAAGATAACGTTGATATTATTAAAGTTGTCTTTCAGATACTGGATATACTCCTGCATCAGTATTGACTTACCCGATCTTCTGATACCGGTAATAACTTTTATATCAGGCGTATCCTTCAGATTCTTTATTCGATTCAGGTATTCAGTTCTTTCAATGGTTTTCATAGTGTTGCCTCACTTTCAAAAAATGAATTTTTTTAAACTTTCGAAAGTCATCTTTACTTGTATTATATCCGATTATAATCTTTGTGTGCAATATGCCACTTTCAAAAAATAAAAATTTTTAAATTTTTGAAAGTGAATAGTATGTTTTTAGCTATTATAACTATGTCAATGATTCTAAAGAAGCAAACGAATTTGTTTTCCAATGACTATAATTCGTTTATTTCTCTTGTGTCACTGGTTACCAAAGTCATTAGCTGATCATCGTTGTCAATTGAACGCCACTCCTATACAGGTTGTTGTTTATCGTACTGGAAATGAATGTTTGGAAGTCATTGTTGGAACGCCAGCTGCTTTGGGTGAACTCAAAGTGTTGATTGCCAAATTATTTGAATATGAAAACGAATAATCAAGTTAAATTAAAATAAAAAGGCCACAGTCAGCGATAAGCTGGTTCTGGTCAAAAGCGTTCGCTAAACGTGTAGCCACAGAATGAAATTCTGTGTTCAAAGAGGCTTTGGAGAACTGCACTCAACAAGCAAGTGGAAAGGAAAATTGCAAAGTACGGTTCGGTGTGTATTAACACCGGCATTGCTGGCCTCTTTCCCGTAGGAAAAATAAAAGGAAGGATATCCTTCCACACTTTAACGCCCTACGCTTATGGCGGTATGTCGAACTGATTTTGTGTTTCTACCTTCATTTGTATTATACACTTTTATTTGAATAATACAGAATATGGAATATTTTCTCGACACGGATTGTTAAAGGATTTTCAGCTCATAAAGATATTTTTTTGTTTAGGGGAGGTGAGTTTGTTTGATAATTGTATGCTTATTTCATATTGCCTAAATATGGACAGTAGTAGTTGTATTCACTGGAATTTTCTTTTTTCAATGCAAATCCAAAATGTAGTATACCTTTTTGAAGTCCAATACGAATATACTGAGCATCCTTTCCAATGGCTTTTGCAAGTTCACAAATTGGAACATTTCTTCCAGTAAATTCTGGAGTCTGTAAATAAATTCTTTTTTCTTCCATGTTGTTTTCCTCCTTTTTAAACTTTGTGAAGAAAGAAAAATTTGTTATAATCTCTAATGAAAGTGCATTATAAAAATAGTTCTTTCTGAGTGGGATTTATTAGATGTAGCGACCAAACTGAATCTAATGAATCCTTTTTTTGTTTCTTTTCAAATAGTCAAAGAATATAAATGATAATCTAAATATGTACATATGATAGTAAAATATAATAAAAATATATTAAATTACTATTCACAACTACAATATACAACGAATGAACAGTGAATGCAATATTAAAATATGATTTTCACTAACAATTTTCTCTTTTGTTTAGTATAATATGTACAGGGTGATACGATATGGCATTCAGCGTATTTACAAGGAACATACGGAAAAATTTGGGATTAACACAACAAGAATTAGCGAATCGATTAGGGGTAAATCGGAGTGCAGTAAGACAATTTGAAGCAGACATTATTCATATGCCTAGTAATCGGGTCTTATCCGCATTTTGCGATTTATTATCACTAGATCCATTAACTGTTATGACATACATATTATTTGATTCAAATGATTATTCAACAATGCACAATTGGAAAGAACAAGTAGGGGGTAATATTTCCTATAGATATTGTGCATATTTAGTTTTGAATGGTTGGAATTTTGATTCTGGTGTGCAACTTTATAGAATCAATGAGGGTGCAATCCGAAGAATAACGGCTACAGTATCTAAAAAAAGAGAGTCAGATAAAAAGATAATGATTAATTCTATAGAAAGTTATATTTCTGGTACATATATTACAACGGCTCAAATGATTGAAATTTTTGGCAGTACTCTTGGATATATTCTTTGTTCTCAAGATATAAAATACAAAGGATATCATCTGGTATTTAATTCTAAAATAAATTTAGAGGTACAATTATTTAATAAATATAAAACAATAGTGACTGAAAAATTAAATTATGATTACCAATTTGTTCTTTTTGATCCAGAAAAAGGAAAAATACAAGATAGTTTTAGTATAAAAAATTATAAAAGAAAGTAAATTTGATCCATTATTTTGAAATGGGGGGATATTTTAATTAATTATTCCATATTGAATGAAATTAAAAATTAATTAAAATCAATACCAGAAGGAGGTTTTGGAAATGAAAAAATTAATTACAAGTTTATTGGCTTTGTTATGTGTATTTGGATCTCAGCCTATTACAATGTATGCAGAAGAAAATTCTACAGAAGATTCAAACACAAATACTGATAATAAAGATAAAGAAACTAAGGATGATTCTGGTATTGCATTATATTCTGGAAAAAAGGGTGAAAAATAATGCTTGAAAATACTAATAAATTTTTGATTGGTAACATTTTAAAGAGTATACGAGTTGAAAAGGATATTCCAATCAAACGAATTTCATCAGCCTTAAAAGTTAGTGAATCTACTATTTCTCAGATTGAAACAGGTAAGAATAAGCCTGCCAAAGAGAAGATAACTGCAATTAGTCAGATATGTGGTTATTCATTTGATTATGAAATAGACAGAGAAGAGATAATTGGTTTAGTTCAACTAATATACACACAATATACTAATTTGGAAAAGGAAAAACTTAATTTAACAATAGGAAAAATTAAAAGCAGTATTTCTATACAATGTTCTTACGCGCGATTTGAATATTATCTAATACTATATATGGATGTGATTATCAATCAGAAAAATGAAGATGTACAATTTTTAAAAAAATTCTTGAAATAGGAAAAAGTACATTTTCTGTAAAAGAATTATCTATATACTATGATATACAAGCTTTAGAAATGATGTATTTGAATGATAATATAAAAGCTTTAGAATACCTAGATAAGTCAAGATTATATGATAATGAATCTTTAATGAATCATTATCATTATTGTAGTATATATTTGAATTTAGGATACTATACTTTAGCTCAACAATATATCATTAAATGTATTGATATTGCGGTTAAAGAGGTTTCTTTTGAACGATTATGTTATTTGATATTAAATCAAGGAGTACTATATCTGAATACATCACAATATAACGAATCTATTGTGTTGAACCTTAAATTATTGGAGGAATCAAAAAAGAGAAATAATGCGATTTTGGAATTTTGTGTTTTAGCCAATTTAACATTGTCTTCGTTGATGCAAAAAGATTTTAAACTTGGATTCAAATATCTCGAAATGATTGATCAGAAATATTTAAATGATGATTATGATTTGATTCTTTATCAGATTATGCTTTATTTTTTTAGTAATGATTATATTTCTACAAAAAACCATATACGTAAGGCTTTAGGTAACACTAGTATATCGAGTTATTACAAAAATTTTTTTCAAGGAATAAAGTATCTAATGGATAATAAATTTATAAAAGCTATTGAACGTATAGAAAGTTGCTATAATTTAGCTTTGACTGCAGGCGAAGTTGACAGAGCTATGTTAGATTTAAAGCTACTAAATGAGTTATACCTCGATTGTGGGTTACAAAATAAATTAAAAAAAGTGAAAGAATTACAAGAAAATTTCTACAAGATGTCATATGCGAATCAAATAATTGAAGATATAGAGCTAAAACTTAATTAAAAAATTGATATTGTTTTTTTATTACAATTACTTTATATTGAAATCAGAAAGAGCATTTTAATCAATTGAATTGTAATGAAATATATTATAGTTCATATTTTGTTAGCTGGCTTTAGGGTATCATTCTCAAGGTTTAGCTCATGAAGTGACGTCAAATATACTATATTATAATTGGAATTGACATAAGTATACTGCTTATGTATGTATTCAAAATGGTATCCTTCTCCGTCTTAAAACAACGGAAGCTTGGATACTTTTTTTGATTTGTCTTATTTATTCGAAATTCTTTTAATGATTCTATTACGTATTATGAAAAACTTAATTAAAAAGTTGATATTGCTTTTTTATTACAATTAATTTATTCTGAAATCAGAAAGTGTTTTTTTTATTGGATATTTGCAATTGCAATGAAACAATCACTATATAATACTTTTTTTTAAAATGGTGACAATATAATCATATTTTCTATAGTATAAATAACGGGTGCCGACTTTTAAAAAATGTCTCTTTACGCCTTTATATAAAGCCAAAATAGAAGTTATTTATTCGGAAAGTTTCATTGTTTTAACTTCACTAAAACCACTTTATTTAAAGCATATTTGTCGGCTGGACGAAGTATTTCTGTCCCTCAGCACCCGATTTTTAGACTATAGAGAATCATATTCAATGCAAGAACTAATGCACTGGCTAAACCAAGTCTAGTGGAAATATAGTATCCATGGGATAAATAAAGTGTAAACCGAATTATGGATTTAAGCTATAAGTATTTAAG
>NZ_CATVYQ010000070.1:0-7331 GCF_958348295.1 uncultured Holdemanella sp. | reverse complement strand
TAAACCAATATTCATATCTCTCTCCTAAAATAATAATAAACAAAAAGAAACCATTTTAAGCCGCCAACACTTAAAATGGTTTTCTTATTTTAGGCATATGCATTACATACTTTAATCACAAAACGCATTAATGAATATAAATCTTTATACGTTTCTTTTTTTATACGAATTGTACAATCATCAATCTTTTCTACATTGTCCATACGAGATACAAAATCCGCATTACGACTATGATGAAAAGTAATTTCCATTGTATGAGACGAAAATAAAGTTGGTTTTTCGTCTACTTTTAGTGCTTCTTGAATACCATGTGCATATCTATTCTTCAACTCATTAAAGCTGCAACATAAAACGCTCTGATTATTTAAAGTTTTCTTTGTTTCCACGAACACACAACCAAGTTCTTCTTCTACTTGCTTTCCATATTCACTATCACCACTTGCAAGAATTACAGGAACCCCAAATTCATCTGCTAATAAACGATTTATGCCACTTTCACCAAGTTCCTTTCCATCTACGACAACTTTTCGCACCATCGTACCCCAAATTGTATGAGCCATAACTCCTGGTGAATTACAACGTGAATGATATCCAATAAAAAGAGCTCCATCAAAAGAATCATCTAAGCCTTCCATCATACCAAATTCCTTATAAGCTCCATTTGCAGACACAAAAGCAGCTCTAGGATCTAATTTTGAAGGAAGCAGATTATCCATATTTCCATGACTATCATTAACCACAACTTCTTCTACACCATTTTGAAACAATAGATCAATCACTAAATTCACTTCATTCATCATATTTGTACAATATTCCGAATATAAATATCCATTCTTAGCCGTATTGGCTGGGTTACTATTTCCCCAGATACCTTCAATATCGGCTGAAATATATATTTTCTTCATTTTAAAATACCTCTACAGAACGATCTAAAATACCGTTCATTTTTGCAATCGCAATACCATAATTTGTAAAAGGTACACCTTGTTTCTTGCATTCTTTTACTCTAGATTGCACTTCTTTTTCATTCAACATACATGCACCACAATGAATCACAACACTGTACTTTGAAAGATCTTCTTTAAATCCTTGTCCAGAAGTAAATTCAAAAGTTACATTCTTTTTTGTAAAATTCAAAATCCACTTTGGAAGCTTGTCTGTCCCAATATCACCACACTGTCTATGGTGTGTACAACCTTCACTAATCAAAATACAATCCCCATCTTGAAGATGATCCAGTTGATTAGCCCCTTCAAGCACCGTTGCTAAACTGCCTTTTAAACGTGCCATAAGAATAGAGAACGAAGTTAAATGAATAGATTTATCTACGATCTGACTTACCCTATTAAAGGCTTGAGAATCCGTGATAACCAGTTTAGGAGTCACTTTCTTTAAAGTTTCATCTAATTCTTCGACCTGACAAATCATTCCAATCGCGTGATGATCTAGGATATCTCTTAGCACAAGTTGTTGGGGCAAAATCAATCTTCCCTTAGGAGCTGACTTATCAATTGGAATTACAAGCACAACAACATCACCCGAATCAATTAAATCACCAATAATTGTCTTGTCTTCCTGATTCTTTGCGTTTGATGCTAACAATTGTTTTAATTCATTTATGTTTTCTTTCTTTATAGCACTCACATAGATTTCATTTGAAGCCAATTGTTTCTTTTTTTCAATCAAATCACACTTGTTATAGGCAATAAAATAAGGCAATTTATTTTCTTTAAACATCTGAATCAAATCTTGATCTACTTTTTGTAGACCCACATTCGCATCTACAACTAATACGGCTATATCGATTGTTTTTAAAACTTCCAACGTCCTTTTGATTCTTAACTCACCTAAAGTACCTTCATCGTCCATACCTGGTGTATCGACAATGACTACAGGTCCAATTGGCAAGATTTCCATTGATTTCTTTACAGGGTCTGTCGTAGTTCCTTTTATATCTGAAACTAATGACATACTCTGATTTGTAATCGCATTGACAACACTGGATTTTCCAGCGTTTCTTAAGCCAAAAAATCCAATGTGTGTACGATTTGCACTTACCGTACTATTTAAATCAGACATGTTAGAACCTAAAATCTCTACGATTGCTTGACTTGATTGCATCCACATTGTCACGAGCAATTTGTTGGGCTTTCGCATTTGGAATTTTGTTCAATTCTTTTTCAATCAATTCAAAACCAATCTTTTTCGTATCTTCACTTGCATAATCTACTAGATATTCGCATAAAGTCATCAATGCGTTTGGATGGCAACAATTTTGAATTTGTCCAGTCTTACACAAAGACATGAAACGATCTCCCGTTCTTCCCTCTCTATAACATGCTGTACAGAAAGAAGGAATATAGCCTAACTGCATCAACCAGTTCACAACTTCGTCCAATGTTCTTTGGTCTGAAACATCAAATTGTTCTGAATCATGAGGACGTTCTTCTTCTGTGTATCCACCTACAGATGTACGACTTGCCCCACTAATTTGTGAAACACCTAAGTGAAGCATTTTCTCACGAACATCTTGAGATTCACGAGTTGAAATAATCATTCCAGTATATGGAACAGCAATACGGATGCACGCTGCAATCTTTTCAAAGATTTCATCATCCAAACTATTATCAAATGCCTCTGGATCAATATCATCTGCATGTTTTACACGAGGTACACTAATTGTATGTGGGCCTACTCCATGAACAGCTTCTAAGTGTTCTGCATGCATCATTAAGCCGGCAAATTCATATTGATAGCCTTCTAAGCCAAACAATACACCTAATCCGACATCATCTATTCCACCTTCCATGGCTCTATCCATAGCTTCTGTATGATAGTCATAGTCATGTTTAGGGCCTGTTGGATGCAACTCTAAATAACTTTTCTTATTATATGTTTCCTGGAATAAGATATATGTTCCGATTCCAGCTTCTTTTAACTTACGATAATTTTCTACGGTTGTAGCCGCAATATTTACATTGACACGACGAATAGCTCCATTTTTATGTTGAATGGAATAAATTGTTTTAATTGAATCTAAAATATATTCAATCGAATTGTGAACTGGGTCTTCGCCTGCTTCAATAGCCAAACGTTTATGTCCCATATCCTGCAAAGCAATAACTTCATCACGAATTTGATCTTGTGTTAATTTAATACGCTTGATATGCTTATTTTTCATATGATAAGGACAATATACACATCCATTTACACAATAGTTAGATAAATAAAGTGGTGCAAACATAACAATACGATTGCCATAAAATGCTTGTTTGATTTCATTAGCGAGTTTGTACATTTCCTCTACTTTTTCAGGAATATCACAAGCTAATAATACACTTGCTTCACGATGAGTTAAACCTTCACAATGAACGCCATGCTCTGTTTTTTGTGGACGTGCTTTTTTTAAAATAGCATCTATCAATTCCACGTTGTTTTTATTTTTCTCAGCATATTCAATTGTGGCAAGAATTTCCTCGTGATTAATAAATTCTTCTGCCTTTAATGATTTTGGATTATAATTACTCATTTTTTTCTCCTATTCTTACTTCTTTATATCTCCACGATCCGTTACAATTTTGTAACCAATCGAATTCATACGTTTTGATAAACAATCCTTGCATTCGGCACTTTCTTCACCCGTACAAATTTTATTATCATACAACGCATATTTTTTTCTAACACTTACTGGTGATAAATTGGGCATTACTACATTGGCACCCGCAAGAATACCCTTTTCTCTTCCTTTTGGATCAATCGTTCCTAAAGCCGTCGTAGCAGGAAGTAAAATATTTGGTTGAATCAAACGAATCAAAGACAATAAGAATAAAGTTTGATTCAAAGTACCGCTTGCCCTATCTTTAAACGGTGTATCCTTTTGTGAAATAAATGGACCTATTCCACACATATCTGGTTTAAATGTTTCAATAAACTTCAAATCCATTGCCAAAGTTTCACTTGTCTGATAAGGTGAACCAACCATAAAGCCACAACCTACTTGGTATCCAATTTCTTTCAAATCTTTTAAACACTGCATACGATGTTCAAAAGACATATTTTTTGGATGTAACTTTTCATAATGATTTTTACTTGCCGTTTCATGTCTTAATAAATAGCGATTAGCACCTGCATCAAACCATTCCTTATATGTATCTCTATCTTCTTCCCCTAAAGATAGAGTAATTGCACAATCTGAATACAAGGTACGAAGCTTTTTTACTATACAAGTTACGAAATCCTTTTTATAGATACCTTCTCCTCCTTGTAGAACAAATGTTCGAAAGCCTAGTTCATATCCTTCTTTGCAACAATTCAATATATCTTCTTCATCTAATATATAGCGATCACAATTTAAATTGGACTTGCGAATCCCACAATAAAAACAGTCATTATGGCAATAGTTTCCTACTTCAATCAATCCACGTACATAGACAAAATTGTCATATATAGAATTTGCGATTTTCTTAGCTTTGTTTGCAACATATAAACGTAAAGCATCATCTTCAGCTTCAATTAAAGTTTTATATTCTAATAAACTTAAAGAGTGTTCTCTTTCAAGTTTATCAATCAATCGATATGCCTCAATCATGACTAATCACATTGGAATAAGCTGTTTTCACACTAACTCCATGAATATTTCCCAACTTGCCTGCTAAAGCAGCAATTGTATTTTGCGGTGCATCTAATGCGATTGAAATTACACTAATCTTTTTTTGTTTATAAGGAATTCCCATTCTTCCAATGATATATTCACTATATTCATGAAGAATTTCATTTAAAAGATTTACCGCATCTTTATCCTCTACAATGATTCCCATCACAGCAACACGTATTTCCATATTCATCTCCTTCTAAAAGAAAAAGCTATACTCCACACAAAAAGAGCATAGCTATAGTTCTACTTACAAAAATTCATAAGCACCTTTCACGCAGAATTCTCTTAATGTTGGGAGCAAATTTCTTTATATCTTATATAATACACTAAAATGTGATTGATTTCACAAATTATGGTTAGTCTTATATAATTTGATATTCCTTTACCATTTTTCTTGGTATAATTAGAAAAAGGAGTTCCATATGAAAAATAAATATTTCGAGCAAAAAAAATTCGTTAAAAAATATATTTACGCAATCACCATTTTTATCATAACTCTTGTGATTGGAATTTCTATATTTTTTAATGTAGTGCAAGCTTCCATTGAAAAAAATTCAAGAGAAACACTCATTACCAATGTGACTCAACAAAGTGAGCACTTAAATACAATTTTAAATATCAACTATTCCTATTTAAATGTACTAGCACAAGAATTATCAAAGTCTGAAGACCTATTTTCAGAAAATAATATATCTTTAATTAAAGCCTTCATGGAAAACACAGACTTAAATCGTACCGCAATCATAGATTCAGATGGAAATGCACTATATGATAATAATGTAGTTAAAAATGTTGCACATCGAAGATATTTTAAAGAATCGATGCAAGGCAAACAATCTCTTTCAGACCCCTTAGAAAGTAGTGTTGATCAACAAACACGCGTTATTTTAAGTGTTCCTATTTATAAGAACAATCAAGCCATAGGTGTTGTGGGCGGTTCTTATAATGTCACAAAGCTAGGAAATATGTTGTTTGATGATTTGTTTGATGGACAAGGAAAAAGTTTTATTGTTGATCAAGATGGAAATCTAATCACTAGAGACAAGAAATACGAAAAAAAGCACAATATAAAAACAATAGATAATTTATTTGATATTTGTGATGAAAAGGAAGTGAAAACAGACTTCAACCAACAAGAATCAGATTTAATCCAAATACAAACCAAAAAGAATAAATCGTTATATTTAGCTTATTCCCCATTAAAAATCAATGATTGGATGATTTGTTACATTGTTCCAGTTCATGTTGCCCAAGAATCCTATACATTTATTAAGCATTATGAAACTCTGTTGGCAACATTTTTAGGCTTGATTGTACTAAGCTTGATGATTTATTTGGCTCACTCAAATACAAGAGAAAATAAATATTTGATTCATTTATCTGAAATTGACCCATTAACTTCCGTTTTCAATAAAGAAACAACACAAAAACTCATTGATCAAAAACTTAAAAATCATGAGCACTTCTGTTTCTTGATCTTGGATGTGGATGATTTTAAATCGGTGAATGATAATTATGGACATGCCGTAGGTGATAAAGTATTAAAAAATTTGAGTGACCTATTTAAAAATCATTTTAGACAAACGGATATTGTTGGAAGAATTGGTGGCGACGAATTTATCATTCTAATCGAAGATGAAGTTATTGCCGAATCAAGAATTCAATCTTTACTAAAAAAAGTCAATGAATTAAAGATTGAAGAACTACAAGACTTTAAACTTTCCATCAGTGTTGGAATGGCATTCGCCCCTAGTAATGGCACTACTTTTATGGAATTATATCGCCATGCCGACCATGCCTTGTATCAAACAAAACGAACAGGCAAAAACGATTATAAAATATATAAAAATGACGAGAACTAATCTCGTCATTTTCTTATACATTCGTATAGTTAAAACTATTTAAATCTATAGGCTTATCCTTTATATAATCCTTAATTTCTATACCCTCTAATTTGGCTGGACGAAGCACAATCTCATTTTTAACAACATCTTCTTTAACTAGTTTTAATTGTTTCATCAATGCGAATAAATCTTTTAGAACATCCATCTTTTTAGGGATTCCCTTATACACATATTCAATAGCTCCTTCACTTAATGCCTGGCTTTTTGAAATATACTTCTTCCCATTCTTTTCTGCATTATACTGTATATAGAACCAGAATCGAAGTATCTGTAAATTTTCACCTTTACTATTTTTTAAGAATACCTCTTTCCAAGATGAATTCACAACTTCTTCTTTTTCTTTCTTTACAGATGACTTCTTTTCTTTTAATAACTTTTCACTTGGTTTATCAATAATACTCTTATTCATCAATTCTTCCATTTCGATATCTGTGAATTTAATGACATAAATTTTTCTGCCATTCATTTCACTATCGCGAACCAAACGAACACTTTTTAATTTACGAATCAACATATCCATAGATGCTCTTTCTGTACTTTCATCCAATAAACGGAATACATATTGATTGGCTTGGGCATTTGTCAATTCGTTTTCATATACCCAGTCATGCGTTTCTGCATATGGATTTTTTACTGCCATAAATCTAGCATAACAAAACAATCTTAAAGAAAGTGCAGCTGCACCATTCTCATTACTATTTACGTTTTTGATAAAACGTTCTCTATTTTTCATTAACATTTCTGTACTCATTAAATCTCTCCTTGAAAAAATT
>NZ_CATVYQ010000069.1:0-7401 GCF_958348295.1 uncultured Holdemanella sp. | reverse complement strand
TAGAGTTTCCGATTTTGTTTATTTAAGCCATTTTATTTTTCATGCGTAACTACTGCATTTGGTAGTCATGGAAATAAGATTTGAACCTTTCATCCACCTCTACAAGTTGGGAAAGCTGTCTAGATGCATTCCAAGGCCTTTCGCCTGTATAGAATACTAGAATGTTTACCATAGGTAGTTTTTCTTTCGTTTTATTCTTCTTTAATTTCTTTAACATTCTGTCATACGCTACATACTCATATGCTGCAGCCCTTACAACCATCGAAGCATCTACACGACTTTGATTTTCAATAATGAATGCACTATAAAGACTTCCATCATTATACTTACGAATCACATCCACATGCTTTTCTAACTCCATATTCGAATCATTCATCTCAGAATCGAGTTCTTCACAATTCTCTGGTTTAAGAACTCTTTCTCCATCAAAGAAGTACGCATTAAAGAAGTCGACAAAATAGGCATTGTTTTCTAGAAATTCTTTCATTGTTTTATCTTTTGATTTATTCATGTGATTTCATCACCTCCTATCTCATATACGAAATAAATTGAGGTTTTTCAAAAAAAGATGCATATTTTGATAATTTCACATAATTCAATCTGATTTCACAAGATTTACCAAAGTTATACTAAAATTATGACAACAAGGAATGTTATTCTATAAGTGCCTTAAAGATAAGGCAATGAATATAGAAAATAAACCAATATTCATATCTCTCTCCTAAAATAATAATAAACAAAAAAGAAACCATTCTAGACGCCAACACTAGAATGGTTTCTTTATTTGAAATCTGACTTTTTGATATATGCATAACTGTTTTTATATTTAGAGTTTACATTCAAATCATTATCTTTGACAGGAGCTTCACTCGATATTTTATAGTATCCAATCTCTTCTTTTAAGATATGAATCGATACAATTTCTCCCTTTTTATACGTGTAAAGAACATTCTTTTTGTTTGGTGCATATACCTTTAAATCCTTAGATAATTGTATTGTTTTAATAGGATTCTTTTCTTGGTCAATACCACCTTCATCTAAGTGATAGTAAAAGCTTGCTGCTTTTTCTCCCCAATAAGGATCTGAAGCATAGCTGACATTAATACCACTTGCCTTATCACCAAACCAAGAACCATGATATCTAGAATCATTTGGGTTTAAATAGCCTTGTTGTAAAAAATTGTAGGCATGTTGTTTTACACAGTCAACTAGGGAACTATATTGATTCGCATTGTCTGGGTTTTCATCAATTGCCGCATGACCAAACAAATTGTTATAGTCAATCGCATATTGGCTTAGGCCGAGTCCACTCTCGTTCAAGGCAAGGGCATACATCATAGATGCATTGATTGAATATTTATTCTGCATTTTAAAGAATATGTCTGCCTGATTGTATAGAACAGATGCATCGCTAACACCATATTGCTCTAGATATGCATTATATATAGAATTATTTAAATAAGAAGTAGTTCTATGAGGAATATATTGATAATAATTATAATAGGGTTTTTTATTGATTTTTTTATCTTCAATTAAATCATTGTAATTTTCATAAAAATAATGGCCATCATATGAACAATAGATTGTATCTTCCTTCATGAATTTAGGAGCAGGACCAATCGCAATAGAATTCACATTTCCTTGAAAAAGATCTGTAGAAATTGTATGAATAAGAGAACCATTATAAATATAATATGTAGATAAAGTAAATGAATCATCATATAAATATAATTCAACATTGTTGATATCAGTCCAGGCTTGAACCCCGCTGATTTTAAAATGAACCTTCTTTCCATCAAAACTCGTACCTAGATATTGTGCATCTGCACCATAATTACCATTTATGTATCCTGTCTCATCATTGTCCGTGGTATATTCGGTGTTTTCAGTCACATCTTTTGTTTTTAAATTTACAAATCCAGATTTAAGTTTTAAAACCTTACCATTCTCGTTTTTAATACATGCATATTTAGAGTCTATTGTATTCATTTTTAAAGATGCAAAAATATAATGTTTATAGGAAGCTTGTACTTCACTTGTACTTAAATCTTCTACATAATATTTTCCGTCTTCTGTCATTTTTAAAATGGTAAATGGTATAACGACAAATACTAGAATCAATAGAATGATAATAAGCTTAAATGATGTTTTTTTAACTTTTCTTTTTCTTTGCATACACCATATTATACTCTTATCTGTAAAATTTGCGTAATAGGACAATTTTCATCGACAATAATTGCACTTTATATTAAAATAGATGGGGTATATCGCTAAAATAAAGCGTTTTTTAAGTGGTAAAGCACTCAAGATATAAAAATACAAAGAAAGGATGTATATTTATGGCAAAAATGGATGAGCGTTTAGAAAAAATGGTTGAACGTTATCGTGAAATCAATGATTTGATGATGCAAAGTGATGTTGTATCGGATCGTAAGACAATGGCAAAATTGGGGCGTGAACAAAATGAGTTAACACCTATTGTTGAAACATACGAAGAATATAAAAAGGCGGTTGAGGAATTAGAAGAGGCTAAAGTCCTTTCTAAAGAAGAGGATAAAGAAATTCGTGAAATGGCACAAATGGAATTGGAAGAATTAGAACCAAAAATCCAAAATTATTTAGACCGTTTAGAATTGCTTCTAGTACCAAAAGATCCTAACGATTCACACAATGCAATCTTAGAAATTCGTGGAGCTGCTGGTGGAGATGAAGGAAATATCTTTGCCGGAGACTTATTTAGAATGTATTCAAAATATGCAGAAGCTAAAGGCTGGAGAACAGAAGTTATCGAAATGGAAGATAGTGAAGCTGGAGGATTCTCATTAGTATCATTTAAAGTCAATGGTGAAGGTGCTTATGGAACATTGAAATTTGAATCTGGATCTCACCGTGTGCAACGTGTGCCAAAGACAGAATCACAAGGTCGTATTCATACTTCTACCGCTACAGTATTGTGTATGCCAGAAGTAGAAGCTGAAGATTTTGATATTGATATGAATGATTTAGAAATTGAAACAATGCGTTCAAGTGGCGCTGGAGGACAGCACATCAATAAAACCGATTCAGCAGTTCGTATTGTCCACAAACCTACAGGTATTGTAGTTAAGTGTCAGGATGGTCGTAGTCAGCATGAAAACCGTGCAACTGCCTTAATGACAATTCGTGCACGTGTATATGAAGAAAGACAGCGTGAATTGGATCAAAAGAACGAAAAAGAACGTCGTACAAAGATTGGTACGGGGGATCGTGCAGAAAAAATTCGTACATACAACTATCCTCAAAACCGTGTAACAGATCACCGTATCGGATATACAGTGAATCAGTTAGATCGTATCATGGATGGTCGTTTAGATGATTTAATGGCTGCTTTACAACTTGCAGATCAACAGGCAAAAATTGCTGGAGAAAAAGAATAATGAGTACATATCATTCATTGATCAATGAAGGTAAAGAACGTCTTTACAAAGCTGGTCAAGGGGAACAAGCGGCTCAACTTTTCATGGTGGAGTTATGTCGACAAAAAGATATCAATCTATATATTTCTATGGATGAGGAAGCGAATGAACAAATTCAGACTGATTATTTAGAAGGAATTCATTTGATGGAAAATGGAGAACCATTAGGATATGTATTGGGATATGAATGTTTTTATGGATATGATTTTATCGTGAATGAAGATGTTTTGATTCCTAGACCCGAAACAGAAGAACTTGTAGGACTTGTTTTATCTAAGTTTGATGATTATTTTGCAGATAAAGACCACGTGAATGTGTTTGATGTCGCAACAGGATCGGGTGCAATCGGTATTACTTTAAATCTTGAAGAACCTAAGATGGATGTGATTGCTTCAGATATTTCAAAAGAAGCTTTAGTGGTTGCACAAAAGAACAATGAAAAGCTTGGGGCAAATGTAAACTTCATTTGTGGAAGTATGTTAGATCCATTTGTGGATCGTGATTTGCATTGTGATATTTTAGTTTGTAACCCACCATATATTCCTAGCGAAGAAAAGATGGAACAAAGTGTTGTGGATTATGAACCGCACGTAGCTTTATTTGGTGGGAATGATGGATTGAAATTCTATCGTGACGTATTTGAAAAAGCACATCTTGTATTGAATGAAAAGGCCTTCCTTGCCTTTGAAATGGGTTGGGATCAAGGTGAAGCTTTATCCAATTTAGCTCGTGAATATTTTGAATCTGCAACGATTACTGTACATAAAGATATGTCAGGAAAAGATCGTATGTTGACGATTGAATTATAATTTTAAAAATTGTTGAGCAATACTTTTGAAAAATTGAAATGAATATGCGATAGTATAGTCACAAGAGGAAATATTATATTTCAAGAGGAGGATTATTTATGAAATATAGATGCTTAATTTGTGGACACATTTATGATGAGGAAAAAGAAGGCGTAAAATTCGCTGATCTTCCTGCAGATTGGAAATGTCCAACTTGTAAACAACCAAAAGAAAAATTTGTTCCAGTAGAAGACGAAATGACTTGGGCTGCTGAACACGTAGTAGGAGTCGCAAAAGATGTTGATGAAGACATTAAAAACGATTTACGTGCTAACTTCGAAGGTGAATGCTCAGAAGTAGGTATGTACTTGGCAATGGCAAGAGTTGCTCACAGAGAAGGATATCCAGAAGTTGGATTGTATTATGAAAAAGCAGCTTGGGAAGAAGCAGAACATGCTGCAAAATTTGCTGAATTATTAGGTGAAGTTGTTACAGATTCAACTAAGAAAAACCTTGAAATGCGTGTGGAAGCAGAAAATGGTGCTACTGCAGGTAAAGTTGATTTAGCTACTCGTGCTAAAAAAGCAAATTTAGATGCGATTCATGATACAGTACACGAAATGGCTCGTGATGAAGCTCGTCATGGTAAGGCATTCGCTGGATTATTAAAACGTTATTTTGGTGAATAATGTATTTAGAAGCTTCTGAATCAATCAGAAGCTTTTTTTTCTGTTTTCGTGTATAATGAGTTGTGTCTTAATGAATATGTATAGAAAGAAGGATCAAAATGATTGGTAAAAATAGTCCATGTTGGTGTGGTTCTGGTAAAAAATATAAACATTGTCATGAAGAGTGGGACAATACCATTAATATATTAAAACTACAGGGTAAAATAGTTCCAAGTCATAATTTAATTAAGTCTGAAGAAGATATTAAATGGATCAAGAAAGCGGCTAAAATCAATAATGCCGTACTTGATTTAGTTGGAGAAAAAATTTGTGCAGGTATGACGACAGAAGATATCGATAAATTAGTATATGATTATACAACAAGCCATGGTGGAATTCCTGCATGTTTAGGTTATGAAGGATTTCCTAAGAGTGTTTGTACATCAATTAATAATGAAATTTGTCATGGTATTCCAAGTGAAAAAGTCGTATTAAAAGATGGTGATATTATCAATGTAGATTGCACAACGATTGTACATAAACATTTTGCGGATGCATCTAGAATGTTCTGTATTGGTAATGTAAGTGAAGAGGCAAAACGCTTGGTTGATGTAACTAAAGAATGTCTAGAAATTGGTAAAGAAGCTGTGCGTCCTTGGGGATATATTGGAGATATTGGTGCTGCTATTCAAGAACATGCCCATAAAAATGGTTACAGTGTAGTTGTAGATTTTTGTGGACACGGTGTAGGGAATGCCTTCCATGAAGATCCATATGTACATCATGTAGGAATTCGTAATACAGGTATGGTTATTGCGCCAGGTATGGTCTTCACAATTGAGCCTATGATCAATCAAGGAACTCGTGATTTATACATTGATAAAGATAATGGTTGGACATCTTATACAAAAGATGGAAAGTTATCGGCACAATGGGAAAATACAATTCTAGTTACAGAAAAAGGAATTGAAGTATTAGCTTGGTAAGAAGTCAATAAAATGACTTCTTTTTTGATGAGGGTAAAAAGGGAATATGCAAAAGAGTATGATTGAGGGGAATACTTTAAAACTCATTTTGAATTTTAGTATTCCATTGTTATTAGGAAATTTATTTCAACAATTTTATAATGTTGTGGATGCAGCTATTGTTGGACAAACATTAGGTTCGAAAGCATTGGCTGCCGTAGGGGCAAGTAGTAGTGTACAATTTTTGATTCTAGGTTTTTGTATGGGAATATGCCAAGGCTTCGCAATCATGGTTTCACAAAGTTATGGCGCCAAAAAACTAGATGAAATGCAGACTTATATTTATGCAGGGGCTGTATGGACGGCCATTACAGCGTTTGTGATATCTATATTAGTGGTTGTTTTTTGTGCAGACATTCTTCATATATTACAAGTGAATGACGAAATCTTTAATGATGCCTATGCCTATTTAGTTGTCATATTTGCAGGAATACCATTCACATTGCTCTATAATTATTTATCAGCTATATTAAGAGCTATTGGAGATTCGAAAACACCATTTTTCTTTCTAGCTTTTTCAGCTGTTTTAAATATTGGCCTTGATTTTTTCTGTATTCTTGTTTTGAAATGGGGATGTGCAGGAGCTGCCATCGCAACCATTTTTGCCCAAGCTGTAAGTGGTATTTTGTGCTTACTATTGATTGCATTTAAAGTCAATGTTTTACATGTTCCTAAATCAAGTCGTTATATGGATAAGAAACATTCGATAAAATTATTGGCAATGGGAGTTCCTATGGGATTACAATTTTCAATTACAGCCATTGGTTCAATGGTTATGCAATCAGCGAATAATGCGTTAGGAACCATTTATGTTTCGGGCTTCACGGCAGGTATGCGTATTAAATCATTGATGATGTGTCCGTTTGATGCATTGGGTGCAGCTGTTTCTACATTCCTTTCCCAAAACTATGGAGCTTGCAAGTTAGAACGAATCCATGATGGATATCGTAAAGGCGTAATGGTGAGTATTTTATATGGTGTATTCGCATGTGTCGTAATGGTTTTCTTTGGAAGAATTCTTAGTATGATGTTTGTGAGTGCAAATGAATCACAAGTGTTAAATGTGAGTGCTTTATACTTAAGAAGAATGGGCTATTTCTATCCTGTACTAGGAATTTTGATCACAACAAGAATGTCCGTTCAAGGCCTTGGCTATTCTGCAAGAGCCATGCTTGCAGGCTTTGTAGAAATGATTGCACGTTGCATCGTAGCATTATGTTTTGTACCTATTTTCAAATATAATGCGATTACATGGGCCGATCAAACTGCATGGGTTGCAGCTACACTGGTATTGATTCCATTATGGATCAGTACAATACGTACAGTTCAAAAGAAAATGTGTTGAATTAGAAGTCTAACGACTTCTTTTTTTGACTTTTAATGTCTTTTTCACATACATCTGATTTAATTCGTCAACTTTTCGTGATTTATAAACATCTATAATTTCAAATGATTTTAGAAAGTC
>NZ_CATVYQ010000068.1:0-7410 GCF_958348295.1 uncultured Holdemanella sp. | reverse complement strand
ATTTTTGACTTTGTATGCACAGGTATCGCAAGGACTTTGTATGCACAAAGTCCTTGCTTGCTATTTTTAAAACCCAAAAAATGGCTAAAAATCACCGATTTTGAAGAAAATCGGTTTTTCGTTGATTTGGTGCCATTTTCAATGCATAAAGTCAATAAAAAAAATACAATAAAAAATAAAATGATGATCTAAAAAAATCAAAAAAGTTCATTTATTAAGTGCACAAAATTCAAATTAATGCACATATAAAAATCAAAATGTTGTTTTTAAAATGAAAAAAAATTGAATTAAAACGTCATAAAAAAATTTAAAAATGCATTTATAAATTACAAAAAAGCTGATTAAATGTGTCACAAATTAATAAAAAATGTGCACATAAAATTTATATTTGTTATTTATAAACGCATAAATCGTCAGAAAAAAAGTTCTAAATGAAATTAATTTTGCAAATTAAAAAGCAACTTTCGTTGCTTTTTAATGACTTAAATAATTTAAAGAAGTGCGTCTTTTTTTATAATAAGTGAAATAATTATTGCTACATGAATTCCCTTTTACATCTACAAAATCACCAATGTAGTAGATTTCACCATCACTATTTAAGAAGCATAATTTAGATTTACATAACAGTTTAAGCATTCTGCAAATGTCTTTGTCTTTATAAAATTCATGATTTAATTCATAGAACTTATCCAAAACATGAATACCAAAACATTGTGTATCGTTGATTAATTTGCTTTTTGGAGTGTAATCTCTGATGATACCGTTATGACAAAACGCAACATCCTTGCATTTTAAATATGTACTTCTCATCACTCGAATATCATTACAAATTGGATAAGGATGACAATTTCCTTCATCAATTAAGCCACTTGTTGAGATTCTAAAATGAAATACAACTGCACGCTTTTTTAATCCAATCTGTCCATCAAGCTCCTTTAGTCTTGCATAAAATGATTCAAATGTCATGAATCCTTTTTCAATATAAACCTCATTTTCATAATTATACATAAACCCACATCCATCAGGATTCGCAAGGAAACATTGTTTTAATGTTTCCTTGCTTGGCATTTTTTGATTGATTTCTTTTGTTACAATTACACACATAATTCATTCTCCGTATCTATTTATTCATCATTTAAGATGTCATTTGCTAAATCTAATTTGTTAAATTGGAAGATATTTGAAAGACTTTCTGAGTTTGTTTTCTCTAAGAATAATGGTTTCTTCCAATCACATTCTTCATCTGTAATCTTTCTTTTTTTGCAGTAATCAATTGCATAATTTTTAAATTCATCATCCAATCCATTGAAAATTAAATCTTCTAAAGTAATTACATGATTTGACTTTCTGCTATTTTCAACAATATTTTTAAGAAGATTTAGACTAATAAAGAATGTTTCCCATTTCAATGTTCCTCTTAAAAATCTAAATTCAATTGTTTTTTCATTGCAAAGATTCAAACTATAATAACGATTTGTAATGTCATTTGAAACTTTACTAATTCGGTCTTTGTCAATAAATGCATGACCATTCAAATCAATCAAATCTGTTCTTGCACTGCACCAACGTGAATAAGAACGGCGAGTTCTTCTAGAAAACTTTAACAATTCATTCTGATATCTTTCCATGATATAGTTGATATTTGTGATTACATAATTCTGATTCAAAGAGCGATTATCGCTATCAAAGCCACCTAAAGCTTCTCTTCCAATATGTACATGTAATCCACACTTGTCTCCAGTGTGAGAATCAAATCCTGATTCAACACATAGATTTAATAACTCTTTAAATGTATCTAAATGATTCATAAACCACTTCCAAGTCATTGGTTGTGAAATAATTTCTACACCATTTCCAATAGAACCATCACGTTCACAAACAAACAATTTTCCAAATTTAGATTTGATTTTGTTAGATAACATTGTTGGTGTTACACTATTAGAATCGTCAAGTAAAGTAACTTCAAGCTCAAAGCCAAATGTAAAATTACGTTTTAAATCCTCATTTTCATCTTTACGAACTGCCCAATCTCTGAATCCATGATAATTAAGAATAGTCATATTTTAATCTCCTTTAGGTCTTATTTACTGCCTTTACAATTTCTTCGTATCGTACTTTTAGGGGAATACAACTGGCAAACAAAGTGAGACGCCGTAGGGCAACAGTTGTATGGATCTAAAAGAACGATATCCAAATAAAGAAAATAAAATCAATAAAGGCAATAGAATCCGCTGCCATTTGCGTAAAAAAGGATGGCAGTACTGCCATCTTGGATTAAGAATTCAATTATAAAATAATCTGTATCACACTATATTTTAATTGTTTAAAGTATTCATCACCTGTATTTATATTACCAATAATACGAATAACTCGGCTTTTACTAATCCATTTTGAATCATTCAATAATGCAATTGAATCATTTTTTAAACAGGATGTTGACTCCTTTGGAAGTCTAAATTGTGTATATAATAAATCATTGTGTTTTTCACTTATAATAGGTACTACGAATAATTTTTGTTTGACAATTGAAATAACAACGCCTAAATGTTGGTATCCAATTTCATATTGATATGCATCTCCAAAATCACAATAGCAGATATCACCAATGCTAATTTTTGTTTTTATTTGATTTGAAGAACACTTGCGAAACATATAATTATAAAGTGATACCAGATATGAATCACGTTCATTACTGTGCATTGCATCAATAAATGAATTCTGTTTATCTAAAATCCACTTTTTATTTATGTTATAAACAATCATTTTTGACATAACTAAACTCCTTTAAGAACAATATGAATAAGATTGAAATGTTAAAATAATTTGGTATAAAGTTTCTAAATCTAGCATAGAATTCAATTCATTATTTCCGTTTTTTAAAATAAATCCATGCTTGTTTTCATCAATAATTAAATTGATTTTCCCATTAGATTCATCCTTTATACATTCACAAATAGACTCACATTCTCCTAATTGCATTTCATCAAATCTGTTTCTCATAATGTAACCTCCTTGGCATATCGCCTTTACAATTTCTTCGTATCGTACTTTTAGAGAAATACAACTGGCAAGTGAAACGGGACGCCGTAGGGCAACAGTTGTATGGATCTAAAAAGTACGATATCTAAATAAAGAAAATAAAAACAATAAGGACAATAGAATACGCAGCCATCAAGGCAAAAAATAAGATGGCAGTACCGCCATCCTTAAATCATTCTATTTCAAATGAATCTATTGTATCCTCTGAAGGATACACAACAAACACAACACCATCTTTATAATATTTATCAACAAATGAACCACTTCTTTTATAGATTCTATCTGTTAATTTACTACGTATATTTACTGTGATTGAAAGATTTTCCTTTCCTATCTTTCTAGCATAAGAACATAAATCATCTAAATTTTTGAATATCATATACACTAAGTCCTTTCATTATTTTGTTAGTGAATTAAATAACTTATCATTCACAACATTCCAGTCACGTGGTATTAACGAATCATTTCTTTGTATAAACGCTAATCTTTTTAAATGGCATTTCAAATTACTTCCTGAGCAAAAAAATCCATTATTGCATCCAAGTTTTTTCGAAATGTAATAAATCACATTGCGCTCTTTATCATAATAATAATCCCAATTTGAATTACCTATTGCCAATAATTCCATATAAATTCTCCATTCTAGTTATAATATTTTTTAACACACAACTCATAAACGTTTAAAAACTGTTCGCAAACATCACTGTCAAATCGTGTAAACGATTCTGCAAAGCCGTCTCTGACAACATACTTAACTGCACCAAAATCCATGAATCCCATTTTATCTTGTGCAATTTCCATAAAGCGTTGTCTGTAGATTTCATCTGCATTCAAGTCACTTAAAATAGATTGTAGGTCGTCCGAATCATACATTTTTTTAATAATTCTCATCATAGGTTTAATCTCCTTTAGGACTTATTTACTGCCTTTACAATTTCTTCGTATCGTACTTTTAGAGAAACACAACTGGCAAGTGAAACGAGACGCCGTAGGGCAACGGTTGTGTGGATTTGAAAGTACGATATCCAAATAAGAAAAATAAAAACAATAAAGACAATAGAATTTGCAGTCTTTGCAGTATAGAAATGAATGGCTATTTTGCCATTCATTTGTTAAGAATCAATCATTTTATACCATGTAATCATCAATTTTAAATTCATGTTTATGATATAAGTCAATTATCTCATCAATAATTCTTGAATCTTCAAACTGGATGCCTTTAAACAAGTTATAAAGACATCCGTTCACTTTCACTTGAACACCTGTTCTTTCTAAATTTGCATTTCTTAGTTCAAAAACATTGAATAAACAGAATGAATAACCTACTTTGACCGCTACCATATTCATACTCTCCTACATTTGTTTTTAACAAATTCGCTTGTGCCACGAACATGTGATTCCTTAACCATTTTATAAAAATCATCCAATAAATCAGAAGCTTTCCATTTTAGCGTTTGTTCGACAGATTCTACATAAGATGCAACATTTGTCTTTTTGATTTGACTTGGTGAACGCATATATTCTTCATCAGACACATCATTTCTCACCAACCACTTTTCTACATTGTAAATAAAATCATCTTTTTTCATAAGTTTTTATCTCCTTTAGGACTTACCCATCGCCTTTACAATTTCTTCGTATCGCACTTTTAGAGAAACACAACTGGCAAGTGTTAACGAGACGCCGTAGGGCAACAGTTGTGCGAATCTAAAAGTACGATATCCAAATAAGAAAAATAAAAACAATAAAGACAATAGAATCCGCAGCCATCAAGGCAAAAAAAAGGATGGCAGTACTGCCATCATAAATTTATAATTGATACTTTTCATCAATCAAATTGTACATAAAATCTTCATAAATTTTATCTGCCTGTAGCTTTGATAAAACATTTTCGATACAAGTTCCGTCAGGCAAAACCAACGAACAATTTAAAACATCATAAACCAAAGGCATTTTTATACGTAAATCATCCAATAAATTCTGACGAAGATTATATCTCTCTTCCTCATCCTTGCAACCGTCATCAAATTCATAACCATTATTAATCCTACCATACCCAAGCATCAAGTCATAATATTCTTCATCGTCATCTTCATCCCAGTTTGCATCAAGAAGATAAAAATCTTGACAAATTAAATCAAAAATTTCAGATTTATCATTTTCAGTTAACATATAATGAAATCTATCCATAGATTCTTCCTGAATATCCGATAAATAGGTATAGTAGTTTCCGCTAAATGTTTTATTAAATGAATTTTGTAAAATTTCATCCGCTAAGCACTTTAACACATCCTCCTTATCTAAAATGCGGTACTCTTTAATGCAATAACCATAAGCATCAGATAGTTTATCTACCATATCCTCATCTTCATCATCTAAATATAAAACTGATGGTAAACAATCCAATTCACACAAATTATCAATGTCCCATTTAATCATAATAAAGTTCATTCCAGTATCCTCCACGGCTTTACCGCCTTTACAATTTCTTCACATCGTACTTTTAGAGGAATACAACTGGCAAACAAAGTGAGACGCCGTAGGGCAACAGTTGTATAGATCTAAAAGTACGATATCCAAATAATAAAAATAAAAACAATAAAGACAATAGAACCCGCAGCCATTTTAAGCAGAAAAAAAGGATGGCAGTACTGCCATCTTAATTATGATCCAAATGATTGTCTTTAATGACTTGTTTAACTTCCTCAACAGAGATTACTGCAATAGATGCGATTTTCTCTAAAGAAAGATTTTGTTTTAAACAATTGGATATAATTTCAATCGTCCGTCTTTCTTTCTCCTTCTCTTTACCTTGATTTTCGCCTTTTAGAAAAATGCTATTATATTTTAATTCCATTTTGCTTCGACCTCCTTCTGTATTTTTTATGAGATTCATTTTGTTTCTAAATGAAGTATACCATATTTTGTCTGGTTCTGATTCATTCAAATCATTAAACAAATATTTTAAATCATTCATTTTATCATCCAACTCATATCCAAATTTGTAATTTAAGTTTACAAACAAAATATGTCGCCCATCTTCTAACACTTTGTCATTCTCAATTTCCTTCATGATAAAATGATATATTGGTTTTTCATTTTGTTTAAAAATAGGTCCCTGCAATAAGAATATTACATAGTTTTCTTTCAAATGATTATAGTCGCTTCCTTTATTCAAAGACTTAGTATCCAAAGCACTTGAATAATATCTTGCCCGTTTTATTTCATTATTTTGGATTCTATTTTGAATTTCTATATCATATAAATTCCCTTTTTTATCTTGAGCCAAAATATCAAAAGTACTCTCTTTATTAAGACTCACAGCTGTTTTCTGTGCTTCACAAGATAAAGCTACTAAATCATCACGATTTAACAATACTTGTATCAGGGTTGTTGCAAGTTCCGTATCTCCGTCAAATGCATAACTCATAAAAGAGTCCGTACAGAATGTACATTTATCTAAATAATCTTGAAAATCACTCATTATTCTTATCCTCCAATCTATTGTCACCGAATCAATCATAACAATGTGACAAAAATGCTTTTTGAGCTTGATTATATAATCTCTTCAATCGAGCGTTTTTTTCAAATTCATCCACATCAATACCGCACGCATCCAAAACTTTCATATCGTTGTGTGTATACCCATATTCATGATTACCCATTTCATACTCAAACATTTCAAGCACATAATTATCATCTTTCATTGCTTTTTTTTCTTCTCTATGAAATCTAATTAATAGTTCAGTCAAAGTTTTACTATCGGTTTTTCTATAAAAACCTCCACCAGCAAACTTACAAATATTGTCTATTTGGTTTGGCTTCAACCCTAATGTATGCATTCCTTCATCAAATTGTTTTTGATTAAATGCAAAGAACATAGGAAACTCATTAAATTCTTTTTGATGCTTTTTTTTCAATTCTAAATACGACATAATATCATCCTCCTTGGCATATCGCCTTTACAATTTCTTCGTATCGTACTTTTAGAGGAATACAACTGGCAAGTGTTAACGAGACGCCGTAGGGCAACAGTTGTGTGGATCTGAAAGTACGATATTCAAATAAAGAAAATAAAAACAATAAAGACAATAGAATCCGCAGCCATTTGCGTAAAAAAAAGGATGGCAGTACTGCCACCTAATAAATAAATTAATCAAATATAATATCATATCTTTTCAAAAGCCAATCAGGTAAAATTTCATCCTTATTCATAGAATTATAACATTTCATCTCTTCATCAGTAAAATAGTTACCTGTTGCAATCAGATTTTCTATACGTAAACTTACATCTGTCCATGAAAATGTTTTTGATTCCGCATCTTTGAATAGTGATGATGAATCTTTAGATGAAACACATACAGTCAAACC
>NZ_CATVYQ010000067.1:0-7440 GCF_958348295.1 uncultured Holdemanella sp. | reverse complement strand
AGCTGTATCTAAATATGTTGAGGATACAGTAAGAAGTGCTTTGAAGTATTGTAAGTTCTGCTACATTGTCACATAAAGCTGGTGTAATCCCTGTAATATGGAACCAAGCACAGTCTTTAAAGATTTCATCCCAGTTAAAATCCGCACTTGTAGCTGTATAGATACTAGAGCCTGCACGATCATAGATAACTTTACTAGGACGTTGGCTAGCCCCTTTTTCTAAGTAGTAGATACCGATACGGTCTCCACCACGAGCAATATAAGATGTATCTACACCATATTTGCGTAATGAATTGATGGCACATTGGCCAATTTCATGATTTGGAAGACGAGTTACGTATTTTGCATCAAAACCATAGTTAGCTAAAGAAACCGCAACATTGGCTTCTCCACCACCATAAGTTGCACCAAAAGTATCGGCTTGTACAAAGCGATAATATCCTTCGGGTGCTAAACGCAACATAATCTCTCCAAAAGTGACTACTTTTTGTTTCATAATTAGCGAACCTCCTTAAGTTTAGCTACAGCCTCTTTAGTCATAGCTTCTACCTTATCAAATTCACCATTCTTGATTAAATCACCTTTAACCATCCAGCTACCACCAATAGCTAAGATACGATCATATTCTAAGTAGTCTTTCATATTGTTCGCATTGATTCCACCTGTAGGAATGAATTTCATTTGTGTATATGGAGCGGCAATGGATTTGATCATTTTTAATCCACCAGCTGCTTCAGCAGGGAAAAATTTAACAACATCCAAGCCTAAACGGTAACATTTTTGTACATCACTTGGTGTACATGTTCCTGGAGTAACAGGTACATTCTTTTCGATACAATGTTTTACAACATCTTCATCAAAGCCTGGACTGATGATAAATTGAGCTCCAGCTTCTAATGCTTCATCTACTTGTTCAACAGTTAATACAGTTCCAGCTCCTACTAACATTTCAGGAAATTCTTTACGCATGATGGCAATCGATTCCTTGGCAGCTGCTGTTCTGAATGTAACTTCAGCACAAGGTAAACCACCAGCACATAAAGCTTGTGCCAATGGTTTTGCGTCTTTTGTCTCTTCTAATACAACGACTGGTAAAATACCAATCTTTGAAATTTCTTCTAATACTTTATTCATTGATTAACCCCTCTTATAAACATTCTTTCATGACTTCATAAGTGCCTTTTTCTTCAATTTCAGTTAAAGTTTTAACTACTGCTTCTTCAAAACCAGCAATTTGAGTTAAGTCTTGACCCCAGAATGAAGTGTTTGTACATACCGCATGAACTAAATCTTTTACAGAATCGTCTTTGTGGTTATAGTAGAATTCTAGAATGTCACGATCATCACTGATTGTGTAAGTATTTCCTGCAGGACGTTTCGCTACTAAACCGGCATCAGTAAGTTCATATCCTCTATAGAATTGAATGTAGAACGCAAAACTTGTTGTGATGCATTTTGGAAGCTTTTGGTATTCATCGATATACCCTAAGAAACTAGGCATAACACGTGCTTTCCATTTAGATGTTGAGTTTAATGAAATGCTCATTAATTCATGATCAACAAATGGGTTATTGAAACGATCGGATACGGCTTTCGCAAAGTTTAATAAGTCGTTTTTATCTAAAGTAAGAGTTGGGATGACTTCATCATATAACATCTTATTCATAAATCCTTTGATGACATCATCATGCATACAGTCACGAACAATGTTTTGACCAGCTAAATATGCACCTAGTACAAATCCAGTGTGTGCACCATTTAAGATACGTACTTTTCTCTTTTTGTATGGTGACATATCTGGAGTTACGAATACTTTGTCGATTAGACCTGCTTTTTTGAATGGTAATACATCATTCAATTTTTCGTCTCCTTCAATGACCCATAAACCGAATACTTCGCCAACATCAGTTAATGGATCTGAATAGTGATTTTCTTCTTCTAGACAAGCTACTTCTTGTGGATCGCGGATACGACCTGGGACGATACGATCTACTAAGGAACCGCAGAATGTGCATTCTTCATTGACATATTTTTTGAATCCTTCTTCAAGATTCCATTGTTCAATATATTGGTTCACGCACTTTAATAATTCTTTACCATTGTTGTCAATCAACTCGCAAGCTAACATCAAGATGCCTGGTTTGTTGTTTTTGTAGCGGTGGTATAAAACTTGCGTTAATTTACCAGGAAAACTTGCGGCTGGCTTATCTTCAAATTGACATGAAGGATCATAGTGGATTCCAGCTTCTGTTGTGTTTGAAACGATGATTTCTAGATCGTCGCTTGCGGCAACTTTCATCATTTCGTTAAATCCTTCTTCTTGGTACGGATTTAAACAACGACTGACACTTGAAATAATTCTTTTATCATCAACTTTTTCTCCGTTTACACTACCTCTTAAGTGCAATGTGTATAATCCATCTTGTTCGTTGATCATTTCGGCAAGACCTGGAGCAATAGGTTGAACTAGACAACATTTACCATTCCAATCTGCTTTTTCATTTGCCAAATCAAACCAATAATCTACGAATGCTCTTAAGAAGTTTCCTTCACCAAATTGAAGGACTTTTTCTTTGGCATCTTTTAATAGATAACCATCATACCCTACGTTTTCTAGGGCTTTGTAACTTAATTTTTCCATGTTATGATTGTTCCTTTCCCGTTAAAGAGTAACGCCCTGTTTAAATATAGCCATGTCATGGAAACCGGCTTCTTCACTTTTTACTTTTTTGCCGCTTGCGACACTTAATACATATTCAAATAAATCATTGGATAAAGTATCTAAGCTTACACCTTCCACTAATTCACCACAGTTGAAATCAATCCAATTTTTCTTATTTGAATACAATCTAGAGTTACTTGAAATCTTAACTGTAGGTACTGGACTGGCAAAAGGAGTGCCTCTTCCTGTTGTAAATAATACGATATGAGCTCCACTTGCAGCTAATGCGGTTGCGGCAACTAAATCATTGCCTGGAGCACTTAATAAATTTAAGCCTTTGTTCTTTACACATTGTCCATATTGTAAAACACCAACGACTTTAGCTTTACCAGACTTTTGTGTACAACCCAAAGACTTGTCTTCCAAAGTTGAGATTCCACCCTTTTTGTTTCCTGGAGAAGGGTTTTCATAAATCGTTTGATTATGCGATTTAAAGTATTCTTTAAAATTATTGATCAAATCCACGGTTTCATTAAATAATTCCTTGTTTTCACAACGATTCATTAAAATAGTTTCAGCACCAAACATTTCTGGTACTTCGGTTAAGATGGTTGTTCCACCTTTTGAAATCAATAAATCAGAAAAGCCTCCTACTGTAGGGTTGGCACTAATTCCAGATAAGCCATCTGAACCACCACACTTCATACCAATGATCAATTCACTCGCATCAATTTCTTCTCTTTTGTCTTGACTTACAACATCGGCTAAATCAGCGATGATATCTAGAGAATCTTGAATTTCATCTTCATGTTCTTGGGCAACCAAGAATTTTACACGTTCTGGATCATAATCATTTAAATAGTTCTTTAAAACATCAATATTTGAATTTTCACAACCCAATCCTAGAACTAATACGCCACCTGCATTGGGATGTTGAATTAAATCGGCAAGAATTGTACGAGTGTTTTCTTGGTCATCACCCATTTGAGAACATCCATATGGATGCGTAAACGTACAAATGGCTTCTACATTACCCTTTACATATTTCTGGGCTTGTCTTTCGATAGACGTGGCAACATTGTTCATGCAGCCAACGGTAGGGATGATCCAAATTTCATTACGAACACCAACTTTACCGTTCTTTCTGCGATAACCCATGAATGTTCGTTTTTCACTAGGTTCTAGTTCTTGCACATTACGATGATAAGAATAAGTTAATAAATCATTTAAGCCAGTTTTCATATTGTGTGTATGAATCCAGCTTCCTTGCTCGATATCTTCCTTTGCGATACCAATAGGATATCCATATTTAATAATAGGTTGATCTTTTTTAATATCTTTCAACGCAAATTTATGTCCTTGGGCAATATCTTCAATAAGTGTAACCTCTTGTCCATCGACATTACATACCGTCCCTTTTTCTAAAGGACATAGTGCAACAGCTACCAAGTCATCCGAATGAATTTTTATATACTTTTGCACCATTTCTACCTCCTGTCTATAGTTCAAATGTTTGATGTAAGTACTTACACAGAATAACCCTGTTTTTTGAATAAATCAATAGGAAAATTTAAAAAACTTACAAATAAGTATGTTTCACTCTTGTTTTTTGGTAAAATAGAGAAGAAGATGAATAAACCCCTTAAATACAAGCGTGAAAACGATTCCAAAAAGAACTTGACTTATGAAATGTGAACGACTACAATAAAAAACGTGATGTAAGTACTTACAATTCTCAATGTAAAGAAATGGGGTTGAGGAGTGAAACAAATATGAACATTTATGACATTGCCAAATTATCAGGCGTATCCATTGCAACAGTATCGCGTGTAATCAATAATAGTCCTAAAGTCTCAGATAAGACAAAAAAGAAAGTCTGGGACGTTATGAATGAGTATGATTACACACCCAATGTATTTGCCCGAGGATTAGGTTTGAATTCGGTTAAAACGGTTGGACTTGTTTGTCCGGATGTATCCGATCGTTACATGGCGAGTGCAATTGCGTATTTAGAAAAGAATTTACGCAAGTATGGATATGACTCAATTTTGATGTGTAGTGGCTTTGATTATGAAGGAAAAGTAGAAGCTGTAAAAATATTATTGGATCGAAGAATCGATGCGATGATATTAGTTGGTTCACATTATGCAGGGGACTGCGGACAGAATGATATTCAATATCTTAAAGATGCTGCTCAAAAAGTTCCTGTCGTACTTATGAATGGTTACGTTCGAGTACCAGGTGTATATTGTGTTTTAACAGATAATTATAAAGCGGTTTATGATACTGTATGTAATCTAATCGAAGTTGGAAGAAAGAAAATTGTGTTTTTGTATGATGCCAATTCGTACAGCACAACGAAAAAATTAGAGGGATATCAAGATGCACTGATTGATAATGGTTTAAAGGTGCAGGAAGAATACAAGGTGTTTATGCCAAATAACGTATTGAAGGCAAGAGATTTACTGGCAAAGAAAAAGTTGGATTTTGATGCCGTCATTGCCAGTGATGATGCGATGGCTGTTGGTGCACTTAAATATGTGCATCAAATCAATAAGTCAATTCCTGAAGATGTCAATATCGTTGGATTCAACAACTCAGAACTATGTGTTTGTTGCTATCCGGAAATGAGTTCTATTGATTCACAAGAAGAAGAGTTAAGTGAAATTGCGGTTGATTCGCTTATTAAAGTTCTTGCGGGAAAATCAGTTCGACAAAAAATGGAGATTCCATGTAAATTTATTAAGCGTAATACAACACAGTTCTAAACATTAGGAGGATTACTGTGAAGTTGATAAAAAAAGTACTTGGAGCGCTTATATGTCTTGTGTTTATGCTAAGTGCAACAGGTTGTTCTTCAGTTACAAATGGTAAGCGTATCGTTCGTGTTGCGACAATGCAGTCGGAAACGCACCCGGAGTATCTGGGATTATTAAAATTTAAAGAATACGTTGAACAAGAATTAGGGGATAAATATGAAGTACAAATTTTCCCTAACGAAATTTTAGGTGCTGCCCAAAAAGCTATCGAGTTAACGCAAACAGGAGCTATTGATTTTACAATTGTTGGTACAGCAAACCTAGAAACATTTGCGAGTGTATATGAAATTTTCTCTATGCCATACTTATTTACTTCAGAAGATGCATATCATGAAGTTATGAATGATACGGACTATATGAATAAGATCTTCTCAAGTACAGATGAACAAGGTTTTAGAGCTTTAACTTGGTATAATGCAGGAACGCGTAACTTCTATGCGAAAAAAGAAATTGATTCACCAGAAGATATGAAAGGATTAAAAATCCGTGTTCAACAAAGCCCTGCAAGTGTTGCGATGTGTCAGGCATTTGGTGCTGCAGCCAGTCCAATGAGTTTTGGTGAAGTTTATACGGCTATTCAACAAGGTGTCATTGATGGTGCTGAAAATAACGAATTAGCATTAACTTCAAACAAGCATGGTGAAGTTGCGAAATATTTCTCTTACAACAAGCACCAGATGATTCCAGACTTGTTGATTGGAAACTTGAGTTTCTTGAATGGTTTATCTAAAGAAGAAAGAAAAGTATTCTATAAGGCGGCTGAATTATCAAATGAAGAAGAATGTAAACAATGGGATGTGCAAGTTAAAGAAGCTAAGGAGGTAGCACAAGAACAAATGGGTGTTAAATTCATTGATGTCGATGTTTTAGCTTTCCAAAAGAAGGTAAAGGGTGTTCAAGAAACTATCTTAAAGGATAATACACAGGCAAAACCTATTTATGATCATATTCAAAAAGTAAACAAAAAATATGAAGGCAAGGATGGTGAATAATATGGAAAAATTAAGAAACGCAATCAACACTATTCTTGGATGGGCATGTGTATTCGTATTTGCCGTAATGGTAGTCGTAGGTACATATCAAATCGTAGTTCGTTACTTCTTTAATAATCCAAGTACAGTATCTGAAGAATTATTAACTTACAGTTTTACATGGATGGCCTTGCTTTCAACAGCTTTAGTATTTGGTAAAAGAGATCACATGCGTATGGGGTTCTTGGCTGATAAAGTAACAGGACAAAAAAAGAAAGTATTGGAAATTGTTATTGAATTATTAATTATTTTATTCGCCCTTGTCGTTATGGTATATGGTGGAATTTCTATCATGAAATTAACAATGACTCAAATCACAGCGTCATTAGGCGTAAGTATGGGATTGATCTATACAATCATTCCTTTATCAGGCATTCTAATTGTCATTTATGGCATTATGAATATTATTGATTTGGCGAAAGGAAAGGGTGAATAAGCATGAGTTTATCAGTTTTATCAGGATTAATTATTTTAGTATTGTTAGTGATTATGCTTATTGCAGGCGTTCCCATTGCCGCAGCATTAGGAATTAGTAGTGTTTGTGCAATCTTACCAGTTATGGATTTAAATGTAGCCGTAGTTACAGGCGCACAAAGAATTTTCTCAGGAATCAGTGTATTTAGTTTGTTGGCCATTCCATTCTTTATTCTTGCAGGAAACATTATGAATAAAGGTGGTATTGCGATTCGTTTGATCAACTTAGCTAAAATTGTTACTGGAAGAACACCAGGTGGTTTAGCTCAGACAAATATTTTGGCAAATGCTTTATTTGGAGCTATTTCAGGTTCAGGTACTGCTGCCGCAAGTGCTATGGGATCTATCATTGGTCCAATTGAAAAAGATGAGGGATATGATCCTAACTTCTCGGCTGCAGCCAATATTGCCACTGCGCCTACTGGATTATTGATTCCACCATCAAATGTAATGA
>NZ_CATVYQ010000066.1:0-8015 GCF_958348295.1 uncultured Holdemanella sp. | reverse complement strand
ACCATTCTAGACGCCAACACTAGAATGGTTTCTTTTTCTATACGAACCGTACAATCAACAATCTTTTCTACATTATTCATTTTCTTAAGTGATAAAATTAAACTGTAAGAAAGAAGGTGGCCCCTATGTGGAACAGACAACAAGTTAAAGAACAAGCCAAACAAATCATGAAACGAAATTATTGGAAGATGTTTGTGGTTACATTACTTGCAGGAACATTGTCTGGTGAAAAAACAACGATTATTGAAAGGATACAAGATTTTGCATCAAACAATCTTTCTTATGATGCTCAGCCTATATTTTATTCATCTAATTTTGAACTTATATTTTATTCATTCATTTCTGTTGCCAGTATTCTTGGAATCCTCTATACAATCTTTATTGGTAATGTCATTGTAGTTGGAAAAAATGGATATTTTATTAAGAACCATGATAAGAATCCTGAACTTGGTGAAATCTTTAGTGGTTTTAAAGGTAACTATTTAAATGTGGTAAAAATCATGTTCTTAATGGATCTAAAAACCCTACTATGGCTATTCCTATTTATAGTACCTGGAGTTATTAAAGCGTATGAATATTCTATGATTCCATATCTATTGGCTGAAAATCCAAATCTTTCTGCTTCCCAAGCTTTCTCTTTATCTAAACAAATGACTACTGGACAAAAGATGGATTTATTTGTCTTAGATTTATCCTTTTTAGGATGGATTATTTTAGGTGCACTTTGTTGCGGAATTGGACTACTATTTGTACAACCATATCCAGAAGCCACGAAAGCCGAGGTTTATTTGATTTTAAAGCAAAGAATATAGGAGGAAATATGTATGTTTGAAAAAGTTGATATTCACAGTCTAAGCTTCAATCCTTTTGATAAGATTGGAAAAGACTGGCTACTCATCAGTGCTACAAAAAACGGTAAAACCAACACCATGACCGCATCATGGGGGACACTTGGTCACTTATGGAATAAGGATGTTGCGATCATCTTTATTCGTCCACAAAGATACACAAAAGAATTCGTTGATGAAAGTGATACGTTCACCCTATCTTTCTTTGATGATAAGCACAAAGAACTATCTTACTTAGGTACAAAATCAGGTAAGGATGAAGATAAGATTTCAAATGTGAACTTTCACGTTGAAATGGTAGATGGAAACCCTACATTTAAAGAGGCAAAAGAAGTCTTTATTTGTAAGAAGCTCTATGTTGGAAAATTAGAAAAAGAACATTTTTTATTGCCTGAAATTTACGAAAAGAATTATCCACTCGATGATTTGCACTATGTATATATTGGAGAAATTACAGATGTCTATTCAAAAAAATAAAATTATTCATATCAATAACGAACACGTATTCGGTGCTACTACACTAAAAGATATAACACTTCCTGAAAAGAACAATACTGCACTACATGTATGTATCAATCCAAAAGCTGTTATGATCAACCGCAAAAGATTAGCTGAAGAATTAAATATGCCCCTAGATAACTGGGCACTTCCTTGGCAAAAACACACAAACAATATGGCCCGAGTTGCTTCTAGTGATAAAGGTAAGGGGGCCTATGATAAAGATACAAGCATTATGAATGTAGATGCCGTATATACGACAGAATCCAATATTCTTATTGGCGTATTTACAGCTGACTGTTTAGGCATTCTAGTCGTTGATGAAACAACACCATGCATATGTGCCATTCATTCTGGATGGAAAGGAACAACTTTAGAAATTACTAAAAAATGCTTAAGCGAATTAATTGAAAAAGATTTGATTCATCCTGAATCATGTCATGTGTATTTTTCTCCAAGTATTCAATATGATTCTTTAGAAGTAGGTATGGAAGTTGTTGAACTAATGAAACAAATCAGCATAGACACAACCCCATTCATTCGTTATATGCCAAACGAAAAAGCTTATATTGATAATCAAGGTATCAATATTGAAATGTGTAAAGAATTAGGTATTCCAGATAAAAACATTCATCCAAGTAAATATGATACCAAAAAAGAGCTCGACACTTGTTTCAGCTATCGTAATGATAAACAAACAGGCGAACACTTTACATTTGGATATATTAAATAAACCCAAGTTAGCAGCTTGGGTTCTTTTGCCTTTCGCGAAGACGATTATCTAAATTGACCTTACGATAGATTTCAGCATGCAGTTCATAGAAATCCATAGATTTCAATATGTCCTTTTTTTCTTTCGAACAATCCGGTCTGTCTAGGTAGTATAGAAAATGTGAATCTTGACACATATAGACTACCACGGCAAGCCCACAATCGAGGACATACGTTCTGGCATAAACATTTTTAGGATTATGAACTAGTTCTCTAGCGAAATCTTCTGGTTCAAGATGGACGACTGTACACATTTTTTATACCTCCTTTGACACTTGCATTATGTATGAATGATTGATTCTTCTCAACACTTTGGATTAAATATTTAGTTTTCCAAGTTTTATTTTATGATTCAAAAGATTTTATATCATTTTGAGTTGGCTACAAAAATTTTAATCTTTAATGCAATCTCTTGTCTTAATTCCAATACATTCATATTTCTTAATTCTTCTTTTTTAGAAACATCAACATCTAAACGATCCAAATAATAAAAATCATCACCTTCATAATATCCATACACAATACCGGCAATGCCATTATCCAGAACAATTGCGGTGGGAATCAATTGTTTCTTCTTTTTCATCATTGCCTTCGCAAAATCTATTGGATTTAATCGAACTACCATATCTATCACACACTTTCTTTAGACAACCTCATTATGAACAAAAACAAGATTTAATTCATCAATAATCCTTAAATAATTTGTATTTCAATTTATTTATTCATTTTCAAAAGTTTTTATATATAATTTAATTGGATTCAAAAGAAAAAGGTGAAATTATGTCAAAGAAAAAAGAAGAAAGACAACTTCAGATTCGACAAATTCTAGAAGAAAAAGAAAAAATAAAAGTTACAGAACTAGCTAAATTACTTTCTATCACTCCAGAAACACTACGCAAAGATTTAAGTGAGCTACAAGAAAGAAAAATATTAGTTCGAGAACATGGGTATGCCAAGATTCAAAGTTCTTCTGTTGAAACATTTGTTGAATTAAAAGCACAAGAAAACAGAGAAATGAAAAAAGTAGTTGCCTTAGAAGCATTTACGCGAATTGAAAATGGCATGACTGTATATTTAGATTCGGGAAGTACAATTCTAACTGCCATAAGCGTTCTAAAGAATAAGAATGATATTACCATTGTCACCAATTCAATTCTTGTAGCTTATGAATGTGCCAATATGAATTTAAATATCATTATGGCTGGCGGTTTATTATTTAATATAGGAAAAAGAACCTATGGACATTTTGCGACAGAAATCATTGACCATTTAAACATTGATTTAGCCATCATGGGAACAGATGCATTTACCGAAAAAAGTCATGGATTCACAACTATTTCTGCGGATGAATTAGGTTTCAAAAGACATGTCATGAATCAATCTGCACAAAAGATCATGGTTTGCGATTCTAGCAAGGTCAATAATAAGACAAATATTGCACCTTATGCCTTTTGTAAGTTTAATGAATTTGATGAACTCATCACAAACCATTTAACTTGCGAACAATATGATGTCGTAAAAACAATCAAGAAAGTAACACAGGTATAGTTTATGTCCAAAAAGAAAGATGAAAGACAGTTCAAAATTCGTCAACTTATACAAGACCAACATAAAATCAAAATATCCGATTTGGCTACTCATTTTAAAACTTCAGGCGAAACAATCCGTAAAGATATAATTGAACTTGAAGATTCTAAAATCATAAAAAAAGAACATGGCTATGCGCTACTTCTAGAAGAACCTGATGAAATGCCCATTTCATTAAGAAATCAAGAATATATCGAAGAAAAAAAACAAATCATGAAACAAGCCTGTACCTTTATCAAAGAAGGAATGGTTATCTATTTAGATGCCGGTAGTACATGTCTTGCAGGTATTCCTTTTCTTCAATCCATTCATAATATTACGATTGTGACAAACTCCATCTTTGTAGCCTATAAATGTGCAAGACTGGATATGCACGTTATCTTAATTGGTGGAAACATTTCCAATAATGCCTATCGATCTTATGGTAATTTTGCCAGCGAAACTATTGATTATATTCATATTGATGTTGCGATTTTAGGAAGCAAGGGATTCAAAAACAACGACGGATTTACAACTTATGAAAATGAATATGAATTAAAACGGCATATTCTTCAACAAAGTGAAAAAATCATTGTGGTAGCTGATAAAAATAAATTTAATGCACACCCTGAATACACGTACTGTAAATTCAAAGAAGTGGATGTATTTATTTCAAATAAATTAACTAAAGAAGAAAAATCTCAAATCCAAGTGATTCCAAAAATAATAGAGGCAGAAGTTTAAACACTTCTGCCTTATGCATATGGATGATCAATTGTGAGAACCAAATAAATCTTTTTATCCGATTGGATATGTTTTAGAAGCATTGCCTCTATTTCTTCCTGCGTATACTTTTCTTCAAATGGAATCACCAAATCAAACACTAAATTCACATGTGTTGGTCCAGATACAATTCTAAAATCATGAAATCCCCATTTTGGATCAATTTGATGAATCGCTTCAACTACTTTTTCACGATACAACTCAGTCTCAGGATCATTTACCTTTACTGGATCCATATGTAAAACCAAATCAATATTCATATTTTCTTTCACTTCACGCTCAATATTATCAATATGATCATGCGTTTCAAAAATATCTTTTGAAGAATCCACTTCTACGTGAGCACTCGCAAAAATCTTATTTGGACCATAATTATGCAACATCATATCATGTACACCTATAATTGCAGGATGTGCCATAATCCTATCTACAATGTTGTGTACAAGTTCAGGATCCGGTGCTTCTCCAATTAAAGAATTAATCATATCTCTTAATAATCCATAAGCTCCATAAATGATAATACCTGAAACTACAATACCCATATATCCATCTAAATTAAAATGTAAAACAGGTGACAACAATGTAGATACAAGAACTGCCATTGTTCCACACACATCACTAATTGAATCCAATGCGGATGCTTCTAATAAGCTTGAATCATATGTTTTAGAAAGTTTCTTATTGTATGTATACATCCAGAATTTAACTATGATAGAAACCAAAAGAATAATGACCGATGCCAATCTAAAATCAATACTTCCTGGATGAATCACTTTAGAAATGCTTTCTTTTGCGGTTTCAAAGCCTAAAACTAAAATCAATATTCCCACGAATAATGATGCGATTGTTTCTGTTCTTTCATGACCAAATGGATGATCTTTGTCTGCTGGCTTATTTGCGAAATGAAAAGACAAAATTGAAATGATGTTTGATCCAGCATCCGTTAAATTGTTTACACCATCCGCTTGAATAGAAACCGAATGTACAATGGTACCAATAACAAATTTGATCACAAACAAAAACAAGTTATTCAATATTCCAACAATTCCAGATAGTTTTCCAACACTTGTTCTTACATTGGCATCTTTTGTATCTTGATAATTCTTTATAAATCTACACACTAAAAAATTCATTATTTATCACCTTCACGTCCTTAAAGTATAGCTTACGCCAAAAGAAAATACAAAGCGTAATAGGTAGTATTATATAACTTTTAATTGCAAGTTTTTATGAAATCGTATACATTTTATGTATTGGAGGTGTATTTGTATGATCAATAAAATTGAGGTTTTGGCTGCCGATGTAGATATGACTTTAAGTGCTAAAAGCAGTCCCTTACCTGAAATCACAATACAAGCTTTAAAAGAACTACATAAAAGAAACGTAAAAATAGGTCTTGCGACAGGACGTGAAATCACTGAAGCAGAAAAAACAAAAGGTATGTTCTGGACATTAGGTTTCGAATTTGATTTCATCATTGGGATGAATGGCGGTATGATCTATGATCGTAACCTAAACAAAACATTTACGATGGATATGTTGAGCGTTGAAGAAATGAAAGAAATTCTAACTTTCTTAATGCCAATCATTGAAGAAAACAAAGTATCTGTAAATGTTGAAGGAAATCAATTACATAATGTTATGAACATTAATAACCATCTGCTTGATATGTCAAAACGAAGAAATATTCCATTAATTGACAAGACAGGAGATATTGATGGTTTCTGTGAAAAACCTGTTTATAAGTTCCTATTTAGAACAGATTCAAAAACAACACAACTTATTCGTAATAAAGTAGAAGAACACTATAAAGGTAAATATCAAACAATTGAAACATTCCCAGGAACGATTGAACTGATGTATAGTGGTTTCTCTAAAGGAAGAGGATTAGAAATGTATTGTGAATGGAACCAAATCAACTTAGAAAATACAATTGCGTTTGGCGATAATGAAAACGATAATTCTTTACTACTCACAAGTGGATGGGGAGTCTGTCTAAAGGATGGTAATCCAAACACAAAAGCATTAGCGGATGACATTACTGACTATGATTGTCTTGAAGGTGGTGTTGGACATTATATATTTGATCATATATTAAACAACAAGGATGTGGAATTTTAAAAATCCACACCCTTTTTTAAAAAAACATTATGTAATAGATTGGAACGTAAATGATTTTACCTTTTTGACTAATCATTCTCTCATTCGATACAACATAGCCTTTTTGAATATGGTAATCCTCACTATTCACAAAATTATTCAATGCACTATGTACTGTATAATCTTTTCCTGATTTCACCTCAATTGGAACAACAGAAAGTGAATCATAATCATCAATCAAGAAATCAACTTCTCCTTTATTTCGATTATCATAATAATACAATTTTTTGCCATGTGCCTTTAATTCACTGGCAGCAATTGTTTCATATACAGAACCTAAATTAATACTTTTTTGATCATCTAAAATCGCATTAATATTATTTCCATATAATATGCCCGTTAAAATCCCAACATCATTTAAGTATAACTTTATTAAATTCTTACTTGCAGATTCAATCAAAGGAAATTTTGGATTTGAGATAGCTTGTACATTCAAAGCGATTCCTGCACTAACTAAATATTCAAATTCTTCTTGATAGTCATTAAACGTTTTACCTCTTTTTCCCTCTATATTCTTAACAACAACTCGCTTTTTTTTATTTTCCATATTAGATGGAATTAAATCATAAATTCGACTGATTTTAAGTTTATTTTCTAAACTATATTTAGAGGCATCTGATGCATAATATTCGTGAATTTCAGCTTGAATATTTCGAACAGATACAATATTCTTCTCTGACAAATACGTATTTATAGCGTCAGGCATACCACCCACCAACAAATATTTTTTAAACAAATCCATCATTTTATTATGCATGGACTCATCTAATTCTTCTAAATGATTAAATTTATTTCTTAATGTCGAAATAACAAATTCGTTCATCCCATTCGCGTATAAAAATTCTTCAAAATCCAAAGGATACATTTGAATCTTTTGAATACTACCCATAGGAATCGATGTGGTTTGCGATAAAGTAACCCCCAACAAAGATCCGCTTGCAATATATGTAAATCGATTGTCCTGGGATAAAAATTTTAATAATGTTAATAAATGAGGATACGCCTGTATTTCATCAATAAATATCAATGTATTTTCTTTTTTTTGCATTTTATTCCCTGCAAGCATACTGACCTGTAGATAAAAATCTTCTACTGTCCTTACCTTTTCAAACAAGCGATTCCCTAAAGAATCTTCAATCATATTGATTTCGATATAATTTTCAAACAGTTTATTTCCCACATACCTTATGATATATGTTTTCCCAATTTGACGAGCCCCATCCACTAATAGGATTTTGTTTGAACCACTCTTTAAATGTTGTTCAATTGTACGTTCAACCTTTCGATAAAGCATATTTCACCTCCAAAATGACTTTTCAATATAATTTTATACACATTATAATGACTTTTCAATATACTTTAACCGCTATTTTTATGACTTTTCAATAT